>JANNDQ010000236.1:0-11182 GCA_031387965.1 Chamaesiphon sp. OTE_75_metabat_567 | reverse complement strand
TTCTTCAAAGAAGTCGGGGATTTATCCACTCTAGTCAATTACTGGTTTCTAATTTGCGCGGCTAATTGTAACAATTCAGACCACCGGATCTGAAACTTCTTCTCTGTCAAACGTAGTGCTGACATAATCGACTGATCGCTGTGATTCGATTGTTTTAGCTCCATAAATGCCTGTTGCTCGATCGATAATTGAGTAGCAAATATATCCCACTGACTATCAGTTAATCCTAGCTTGCGATCGATCTCTGCCCCTAGCCACTGATGTACCAGCTCCCAATTAGAAACTCTAGCAAATTTCTCGATGTGATACTTAAATTTTTGCTGAAGATAGTCACGTTCTCTAGTTGTTAATCCTAATATTTTTTCAATCTCTGGCGCAGAAAGATCTTCCATTTTTAACAAAAGATAATCAACACAAGCTGGTTGGTTTTGTGCTTCTAAATAACCAATCAATTCCTCAATTACGCGATCGCGTAATACCCCATCAGTCGAATCAACATTATCAGACACCATTTTTGCCCGAATCTGCTGCATCAATTTTGATCCAGTATCACCATCTTCTTCGCGGGCAGTTTCAAAAGCTTGTTCAATATCTACAGATGTTTCACTGGGTTGACGCTTGGCAAAAGTCTGAGCGCGTAGCACGATTAGTTGCTGACTACTGCCATAGCGCAGGTGAATCCGACGCTTGCCATAGCACTCCGTAAACACCATATATTCAGCTAATTCGAGTAAGCTGCGCGGGGTGTAAGTGTCGCCAACTTGATTCTCCCGCCGAAAAGCTTTGAGTGATTCAGTATAAAATTCTTGCAAAAAGTCTTCAATCAGTGAATATCTAGCTTGAAATCCAAGTTGAGACTGAGGTATGGTAATATATCTATAAACAATTGAACTTAGATGACTATGCAGTTCAATTCGTCCTTGTCTAGAACCCAATTGGTAATAGTAAAGACATTTTGAAACTCGGTGGCGGGCTAGTCCGACGCGCCAAGATTCACCGATACCTGAGTTCTGAATCCGATCGCTTTTTTCACAAATTCGATCGACTTCAACCGCAATTCTGTGAGCGACATTTTGAATTCGAGCAACTGATGTATTAACTTGAGTTTGAAGAGCTGCAACTAACATCTCCGGCAATGGCTGCTTGCTTGAGAGTAATAGTAAATTCGATTGCTGCTGTTGTTTTTGCCTAGCACTAGTAGCTGGCAGACACTGAGGATGCGCGTTCATGATCTAGTTTAGCCCTGATGATATGAGCTGGTAGTTGCCCACATATCGACTGTACGCGCTAAAAAGCAAAAATACGGGTGATGTGTGTCACTTTTTTTACATCGTGTTTATTCCTTGCTTAGGTCATAAATCTTGAGAATATCTGGCTAGCTACCAATCGCGAGGAAAATCACCGCTTTTGAAAGACATGTATATTTTTACACATAGTTTTTAGTGGCACAGGCAATAGTAGACAATTTTGCTAACTGGCATAATATGTTTGAGTATCCCGATAACGATTAATGAGAGAGGCTTACAGCAATAATTGACTAGGGAAAATTATTCTTGCGTTCAGGAAGAAAAAACAATTAGTATAAAACAGTACTCAGTGCAAATCTAGGCTTAGATTGAGTTTTAGAACTATTGAGTATAAAAAAGCACTTGATGACAGCGATAGATTGAAGTTGAGATTCAGAGTACAATACTCATCACCCAATCGACGAGTTTAGATATGACTGGCAGACTGATCGTTTTAACTGGGCCTAGTGGTGTTGGTAAAGGTACATTGCTCAAACAGCTATTGAGCAGGTATCCAGAGCTATATTTATCAACTTCAGCAACTAGCAGATTGCCCCGTGAAGGCGAGGTCGAAGGAGTTCATTACTATTTCTATTCCCGCGATCGATTTGAAGCCTCAATCGCAGCGGGAGCATTCCTAGAGTGGGCAGAGTTTGCAGGTAATTATTATGGTACACCGACCGCCCCAGTTCAAGCTCAGATCGATCGCGGGAACTCAGTCATTTTAGAGATTGAATTAGCTGGAGCCAGACAAGTGGCAAAAATTTTTCCGACTGCGGTCAAAATTTTTATCCTTCCGCCAGACCTTACCACACTAGAAGCCCGCATCCGCGATCGAGGCACCGAGTCACCAGCAGCAATTCTAGCTCGACTGGAACAAGCGAGAGTCGAAATTGCTGCCAAAGATGAGTTTGATTACCAAATTATTAATGATGATCTCCCAACAGCCTTGGCTGAATTAGAGGGGTTACTCTTCCCAGGAGTCTAAATCTAGTGCAGGTGAACCACCGCGATCGAGCTGCCTAAATACAACCCGCAGTTGGAACCAGAGCAGGATCGCAATAAATATGGTCAAAGGGAGAGCGATACTGTAAGCCAGCCACGTTGGAAATCCAAAGATCTCCAAGCCAGCGGAGAGAAAGAATACAATCCCGACACATATTCCAAAAAAGGGTAATCTCAAACTAATGTCGTCACTGGTAGCTAGCTGGACGTTCTTACGATCTACCGACCAAGCCTTGACATTTTGGCGGAGAGTGCCATCAAAAGCTGCACCGCAAGCGATACCAGCGAGTAGCCCTGCAAATAAGATGAAATATGGTGGATCTTGAGGAAAATAGTACATGAGGGGATGAAAATAGAGGGTAGTCAGATTTGGATCTCTCTTTCAAGAATAATCTAGATTTAGATCTTGGGAAAATTAGATCCCTTTTATCTCATTCCCCCTAGACGTTCGAGCGGCCAAAATCGAAAGCAAGCATGACCGATAATATTCACCTTGGGTAAAAAGCCCCAAACGTGAGAGTCGTTACTATTGTTGCGATTGTCGCCCATCACAAATAATTGGGCTGGCGGTACAACCATTGGCGACATCAGATAATTCGGCGGCTCATTAATATATGCTTCTGACAAAGGCTGTCGATCGACAAACACCCGACCATTCTTAATTTCAATCGTATCACCAGGTAATCCAATTACTCGTTTGATAAAAGCTTGATCGACCTCAAATCCCTGTTCTTGCAATTGTGGTGGTGGTGCAAAAACAATGATATCGCCGCGCTGCGGGGGATGACTGTAGTAGGAGAGTTTTTCGACGATTAATCGATCGCCGATCTCCAAAGTTGGTAACATCGATCCTGACGGAATATAGCGTGGCTCGGCGACGAATGTTCGCAGGAAGAACGCCAACCCTAATGCCACAACTAAAATTGTGATGCTTTCACTCCATTTTTGCCACCACTGGTTTACTAATGGCTGTGGCGATCCTGATTCGGGGTTAGATCCATCGGGATTAATCTTCATGGAGGAGGTTAAAAAAATTACTGAAGTTGAGATTTGAAAGATTGGACAGGTATCATTACTATCAACAATCTTAAATCATTTGAGGTAATCTCACCCGTAATATAATTGAAGTGGTCAAGCTGAATCTGAAGCTAGCGCGTGTTAATTTTCTTTGTGAGCGAGAATTGACTAACCGACGATCGTGTTATAGCTAGATACGGGGAGTTTTACACTCCTCTAGTTTAGTGTCGATCTCATCCCTAACCAATCAAATTCTCACACTTAATCCTTAATGTCATGGCTGTAATTAGCGCGATCGAGCAACCCAAATTTAAGTTATGGTTGGCAGCAATTAAACCGCCAATGTATACTGTAGCGATCGTCCCGATTACAGTTGGATCTATTGTTGCTTACAGTCAGACTCAATCGCTCAATCTGAATATTTTAGAAACTTTCTTGGGATCGGCGATCGCGATTATTGCTTGGTTGAATATTAGCAATGATGTATTCGATAGTGACACAGGTATTGATATTCATAAAGCTGAGTCAGTAGTAAATTTAACTGGTAATCGTCAGCTGATGTTTTGGATTGGAAATCTCTGTTTATTATTAGGAATTGCTGGGATTGGGATGATTTCTTGGTGGCAGCAGGATACCACGGTGGTGGTCATCATCGCGATCGCCTGTTTCCTCGGTTATACTTATCAGGGGCCACCCTTTCGACTGGGATACAAGGGTTTGGGCGAAGTGATTTGTACAATCTGCTTTGGGCCACTAGCAGTAGGAGGGGCTTACTACAGTCAAGCTCAGTCATGGTCGATCGTTAATTTAGTCACTTCATTAATTATTGGCATTTCTACTAGCTTAATTTTATTTTGTTCACATTTTCATCAGGTTAAAGATGATTTGGCTGCTGGTAAATTGTCACCAATTGTGAGAATGGGGACAAAAATGGGGGCGCAGGTACTGCAATGGGCGACAGTAAGTATTTATCTTTTAACTGCCGTAGCTGTAATAATCAACTTATTTCCAGCTGCGACGCTACTAGTATTTTTAAGTCTCCCACTAGCACTAAAATTAACTAAATTTGTAAATGAATATTACGATCAACCTGATCGAGTTCGGACTTGTAAATATCTGGCGGTGCGATTACATTTCGTCAGTGGACTACTGCTAGTTTTGGGGTTTTATTTACCGCACTAGCTTTGAGTATTTAGCTAAATCTCTTGTCCCCATTGGGCTGGTATTGAATGCTCAATCGGGTTTACTGGTGTAGTTGCTAAGCTACTAAAGTCGCCACATAATTGTGAAGCTGGTATTGGGTATTTGAGTGAAGTCTACTAAAATGATCGATAGTCTCGATTCTGAATATTGAGTAGCCACAAGTATTTACTTGATAAAAACATCTGAAACCTAGCTGGTGGGCACTGCCCTACGTGATATTTTATATTTAATCGCGCTCAGCTACTTAGGACGATACTACTTAAAATTTAGCTTTTAACCGTTGGGAGAAAAAATTGGTTTCTACATCTAATTTGAAAACTACAAAATCAGCAGAAATTTTTGCAGCTGCGCAAAAACTGATGCCAGGTGGGGTTAATTCCCCAGTTCGTGCCTTCAAATCTGTCGGTGGTCAGCCCATTGTATTTGATCGAGTCAAGGATGCCTATATCTGGGACGTAGACGACAATCAATACATCGATTATGTCGGCAGTTGGGGGCCAGCAATCTGCGGACATGCGCATCCAGAAGTGATCGCGGCTCTACATGCCGTACTCGAAAAAGGGACTAGTTTTGGCGCACCCTGCTACCTGGAAAATGTCCTCGCGGAGATGGTGATCAATGCCGTTCCGAGCGTGGAAATGGTGAGATTTGTTAATTCTGGTACTGAGGCTTGTATGGCTGTGCTGCGGCTGATGCGCGCTTTTACTGGACGGGACAAGATTATCAAGTTTGAAGGGTGTTATCACGGACATGCGGATATGTTCCTTGTCAAAGCTGGCTCTGGTGTCGCTACCCTCGGCTTGCCCGATTCCCCTGGCGTACCCAAGTCAACTACCGCCGACACTCTCACAGCACCTTACAACGATTTAGAAGCTGTCAAAGCGCTATTTGCAGCTAACCCTGACACCATTTCTGGCGTAATTCTCGAACCTGTTGTCGGGAATGCAGGCTTTATTGTGCCTGATGCTGGTTTCCTCGAAGGCTTGAGATTAATCACTCAAGAATATGGTGCTTTGTTAGTATTTGATGAAGTCATGACGGGTTTCCGAATTGCCTATGGCGGCGCACAGCAGCGATTTGGCATTACGCCTGATTTAACTACCATGGGCAAAGTAATCGGTGGTGGCTTACCTGTCGGAGCTTACGGCGGACGCAAAGAGATCATGTCAATGGTTGCACCTGCGGGGCCAATGTATCAAGCAGGTACGCTATCGGGAAATCCCCTCGCAATGACAGCCGGAATCAAAACCCTGGAACTATTACAGAAACCTGGTGCTTACGAGTACCTGGACAAAATCACCAAACGGTTGGCTGATGGCTTAGTCCAAATCGCTAAGGACAACGGACATGCAGCCTATGGCGGTAATATCAGCGGCATGTTTGGGCTATTCTTCTGTGAAGGCCCAGTTCACAATTTTGAAGATGCCAAAAAGTCTGATGTGACTAAGTTTGGTCGTTTCCATCGAGGGATGCTGGAGCAGGGTGTCTATCTTGCACCATCACAGTTTGAGGCTGGATTTACTTCACTCGCTCATACCGATGCAGATATTGACAAAACTTTAGCAGCCGCAAGGATTGTCATGTCCCAAATCTAACTATTCACAATTGCCCTAACCAAATAAATTAGATGGAAACATTTGGCTAATTTTTCCGTCTAATTTAACTTTATTGATGCCCAGTAGAACTTGCCAGTAAAACTCGCAACTCTCCCCTTGGATCATCAGTAGGTAACGTTGCTAACCAGAATATGGACATTTACTGTACCCGTCCTCATTGCGAACAACCCCTGAACTCGTTTTCAGATTTCGACAGTAGTAATTTCCTCAAAACTGAACATCAAGCTCGTTGTGCCAATTGTGGCACATTATTAATTTTAGGTGGGCGATATTTGCCATCAAAATTAATTAAAAAGGGCGAGTTTATTACGACATTTTTAGGTAGAGATCTACTGGCACCTGAATTAAAATATTGTTCGATCGAGCGATTGCAGCTCAGATCTAATTTGAGTCAAAGTCATTCAGAAACTGCTGCTAAATTATTTTATCAGGAAGCTAAAGCTTTAGAAAAGCTAGGTAAACACCCAAATATTCCTAATGTTTTTGCCTATTTAGAGCTAGACGTTACAGCAAGTATCGACCATTCTCACCAACAGTTATTTTACATAGTTCAAGAATATATTGAAGGTCAAAATCTACAGTCAAAATTACTAGCTAAAGGCAGTTTTGGTGAATCAGAAGTGATTGTAATTTTACGAGAAGTTGCGAGGATTCTGGAATTTATTCATTTTCAAGATACAATTCACCGCGATCTTCAGCCATCAAACATTGTCTATGACTTGCAAGGCAAAATTTATTTAATTAATTTTGGGATGATGACGCAACTTGTTGCTGATTCAGCTAATAGTTGTACCCTCCCATACGCACCGTGGGAACAAAGCCAGGGGCAAGCCACTTATCCCTCATCCGACTTGTATGCTTTAGCGGTAACTTGTATACATTTACTGACAGGTAAACAACCTCAAAATTTATTAGACAATCGGACAAATAAGTGGGTGTGGCGAACGCCAAATCTTCAAGTTAGCGATGGTTTAGCGGCAATTCTCGATCGCATGTTACAGCATGAGCCAACAGCTAGATTTCAGTCAGCTAGAGATATATTAGATCGCTTAGATGTCGCTTTTGGTGTTCCAACTTTAAGTATGGCTACGGCTGTCACGCCTGACTATAACGCACCTACTCCCAGTACGCTGTTTTCAGTAACTCTCGATCCTGAGCCAACACAATTTGATGATTATCCACCGCAGCTTGAGGATCTTCAGCCTTGGCATCCACTAACAGTCAATCCGCTAGAGATCGAAACTCTTGAATATCAGCCGATCAGTCTGAATCATTCTGATACAGCAATTGTTGATACTCGCCATCCGATCAAAGTCAAGAAACCTGTGATCCTAGCTGGAGTTTTAGTAACTGGAATTATTAGTTTACTAGGAGTAGCTATAGCCAGTATCTTACCATCTATTAACTCAAACTTGACAAAAATCGATCCAATTCTTAAACAGAGTAGTAGTGGCGAGAGAATCTTAATTAGCTTTGAAGGAAATAAAGATACTGATAAGTTCAAACAATTAAAAAAAGCTGGAGTACTCGCGATCGCCAATCAGAATTATCCTGAAGCTGTAGCTAAACTACAATCAGCATTGATTGAAAATCCCAACTCACCAGAGACTCGAATTTATCTTAATAATGCTTTAATTGGTAATCGTAAAAGTTATACTATTGCGACCTGTGTTCCAATTGGTCGATCTGTTGATCGAGCATCAGAAATGTTGCGAGGATTTGCCCAAGCGCAAACAGAAATGAATCAGACTGGTGATGTGAATGAGGCTAAAATTAAACTTAAAATAATTGATGATAGTGACGACCCAAAAGTAATTGAGACTGTTGCTAGAGCGATCGCTAGCCAGCCCGAAGTGCTGGGGATTGTTGGGCATAGTCGCAATGATGTCACCATGAAAGCAGGAGATATCTACAATCGTAGTAAATTAGCTTTTATCGCCCCAATTAGTACTGCAAATCAACTAACAGCGACAAGTAAACCCTATGTTTTTAGAACTAATGCTAAGGGAGATGCGATCGCTGAAAAACTAGTCGAGCGAATAACTGAACGAGATCACAAGCAGAAAGTAGCGATTTTTTATGTGCCGACAGTTGCTACTAGCAACGAATTTAAAACTCAATTTACAAATAAATTAATATCTAAAGGCGGGAAGATAGTTGGTACTTTTCCCTTCTCTTCTCTAGCTACCACCCCGTCAACAGCAACCACGTCTAAACCTACTTTTGATGCTAATTCCTCGATCCGAATGGCTAAGAAAATGGGTGCGGAAGCAATTCTACTCTTGCCGGTAGGACGCTCTAACCGTGAAGCTCTCCAAGTATTGAAGATTCGGGCTAGTGACTATCCCGATCTGACTATCTTAGGTGATACTGCGCTCTATAATTTGAATACACTCAAAGCTGGTAAAAAAGCTCAAGGTTTGATTATCAGTGTTCCTTGGCAAGAATCAGAAAGTACAACACAATTTTCAGCAGGCGCTAAACAGCTATGGCGCACTCAGGTCAACTGGGCAACTGCAACTTCTTACAATTCGATTAAAGCGATCGGTACGGCTATTAAAACTCAAGAGAAGCCTTCAAGAATGGGTGTGATGATGGCTTTATCTAAAAATGAATTTATGGGTGCTGCTGGTCGATTTAAGTTCATTAAAGGCGAATCAACTGGCAGATATTCTCTAGTAGAAGTTGCGCCGACCCCACCTAATTATAAATATTCTTCCAGTACAGGTTACGACTTTATTCCGGTTGAAGACTGGTTGTTTTAAATCATAAGAAATATTTGGAATAGTTCCAATCCTGATCCAGCCCGAAAGCCGGATGCAATATCCAATCCATTTACCCGCATGGGTAAGTAGGCGTTCTTATCTCTGAATAAAAGGTTGATAACTGGGTACATCACCCCGTAAATGACGGGCTAATAATCGGGATTGAACGTGGGGAATCAATCCGAACGGAGCTTTTGAGTCGATAATTTGGTGCTGAACTTCTTCCTGTTTGCGATTTTGATAAGCTTCCAACAAAGTTCGCCGCGCATCATCGACTAAATGTACCGCCCCACCTGGACGAGTCACAAAATCTTTGGGTTGAATTTGCTTGCGATTGATCAGACTCAGGACTAATCTGTCAGCAAATGGCGCGCGAAATTCTTCCATCAAATCTAGAGCTAACGCAGGTCTACCAGGGCGTAATGTATGCAAGAAACCCATTTGGGGATCGAGTCCTACGCCCTCACAAGCCGACACACAATCATTTTGTAGTAATGTATAAACGAAGGATAGTAGCGCATTAATTGGATCGCGAGGTGGACGCTTATTTCGATTACCTACGGTAGGCTCCGCCAACGAGCAATGCAAACGTTTCTCGATTTGCCCGAATCATGCAGGTAAAGCTGCCAAAATAGGTTTTAGCCGCATAACCTTCGATACCTCGCAATGTGTCCAGATCGGGGGCTAATTCGGCTTTCTGAATTGATTCTGCATGAAGTTGGGCTGTTTTGGTCAATTGTTCTCGATCGCCGCTCTCATTCGCTTCTCGTGCAGCTCTCATTACTACAGTGCGGGTATTCTGGAGTTTAGCAGCTACCATGTACCGAGCGATCGCCAAAGTAGCCGCAGCATCCCTCACCGCCTCATGTTGAGCATGACGTAGCAACACATTTCCCGTCGTCGAACCCGCCAATCTCCCCTTAAATCGACCGAATTCAGATAGCCATACCAAACTGCGTCCATCTTCGCCACAACGATGAATCAGATAAGGACTCATCAGCACATTTCCAAAGGTGACAATACTCCCCAAATGATGGAGTGGAATTTGTTTTTTGACCTCCTTTTCAATCTCAACTTTGAGCGTTTCATGGTCGAGGCGCAAGTATGCACCTTGAGTTTGGATATAGAGCGTATTTAGAAGTTGTTTCATGACAATAAATTCACTAAAGTATATCGAAGCCAAATACATCCGATCGACCTGTAGGGTCGGGTTTATGTAATTAATGTCGATTTCAATGAAAATCTAATTCAAACTCGCCCTCCCCAGTATCAACTAGTAGCTAATTGTAGATTTTTATTTGATGGAAATCGCTTAGATCTTAGATGGTGGGCAATGCTACGATATTTATACTGCCAATCAAAGATCGCTTAATTGATCGAGAAAGGGTTATTCTGAACGCTGGATTTGCTAAAATTTGCGATCAATTCCGGCATACAAGCATCAATCAATGAACAGTCATCACAGCATTTATCAGTAACAGGTGGTGGTAGTTTCTGACTGATTAAAATCTCACGAGTGGCGATAATTATCTGTTCCGTTCGGGCACGTAATTTAGCATCGATTTTTACTTCCCGTCGCCGTTTCGATCCAGCATGATAAATCGCCCCCAACAGCACATCGCAATCGAACATTTCTTCCAAACAGAGAGCTTGGGCGCACAGTTGAACATCATCAGCGAGTCTTGGTTTTTTGCTACCAGACTTATATTCCACTGGGTAGGGAATCTCCTCACGATTAAACTCCACCACATCAGCAATTCCGCGAATCCCTAATCGATGACACCAGAGCGGCAAAGCGCGTTCTACACGCACATCATCAATTTGTTCATCATCGGCAATATCGACCTTTTCATGGACTCTTTGTCCCCGCAACGTGTAGATATTTTCATCCCAAACTTGTTCGATATGAATCAACGCAAATTGGCGCGGACAATAAGCATAGTGCTGAAGGGCACTAATCATCACATAATCTTCTGAATCTGGCACAATAGGCACAAAAAATGGGTAGTCTATTTTAAGAGTACCCATTTGATGAAATATAAACATCAATTCTTTGTTTTACAGTCCAGTTAAAACTTGTTGAGCAGTTAAATTAAATTGACTAAATTGAGGTGATACAATAACTTGTTCGGCTGTATAAACTTGTTCCTCGTAGAATCCTTCGACGTGTTCTAAGATTGTCACTTTGTCTAAAATCGGATCGATAATCCAATATTCAGGAATCTGTCTAGCTGCATATTCCGACCTTTTGTATCGATAATCTCGTTTATCTTGCTTAGGACTGACTACT
>JANNDQ010000122.1:0-4710 GCA_031387965.1 Chamaesiphon sp. OTE_75_metabat_567 | reverse complement strand
AAGAACTTTCTGCGATCGGTAGTAGCAAATAATCAGCAGTATCTAGATCCTGCTAGTTTAGCAGCGATCGGTGAGTTGCTAAACTAGCTAAATTATCTTCATTTATCCTCGTTAGGCTGGCATCAATCCAAGCTGTTGCATCTGTTGGAGATTGCGGCAAAGGATGACAATCGATTAGAAAAGGCAATGCGAATCTGGGCAATCCATGATGTCAGAGCGATGGCATCGATCAAACGAGTCGATCTGCAACGGCTAGACTATCTTGAGCATTTATTTTCCAAAATTGGCTTCTCCCAAACAGATTCCGCGTTGCGTGCTCAAGTTACTTACGCCGTAAAACTGGGCTGGGCTGTGATCGCACCGCCGCGAACACCATCAGAACGTTTGGCAGAGATCCGACTCGTTTATAACGCTCTGACTTAGATTAATCCTGTTTCTTGATTAAAGCTTGCTAGAAATTTGATCGATCCACAGTCACTAGTGAAACAGGTTCGACTCAAAGATTGCAGATGTGTTTCTAACATTTTTCTTAATTTATGGTCAAACTGGTGTAGAACACCTAACTTATGGGGAATTATAAGAATGGGAGTAGTGGCGAGTAGCGAAACCTCAGCTCATAAAAAGACAATATAAACAGGAGTCAAGTGTGGCAACTAACAAGATTTTGGTAATTGATGATAGTCGGGTAATTCGGAAAACCGTTCGCGATATGCTGCCTGAAGGTGACTTTGAGGTAATTGAAGCAAAAGATGGGCTAGAGGGAATCAACTTTGTTGAAAAAGAACGCCCTGCGCTGATCATGCTAGATTTTATCCTGCCAAAAATGAGTGGCTGGGACGTGTTTCAGCAAATTCAAGCACATCCAGAGTACCAGAAGATTCCTTTGGTATTGATGTCGGGCAAAAAAGAAGAGGTTACTAGCAAGATTTCCGAACCGTTTGAGTTTTTTGAATTTATTGAGAAACCATTCGATCGAGTTGTGCTCGCTGAAGCAATTCGGATCGCGATGACTAAAGCCCGCAAGGCGCGTCCTCGCGTAGCTGAATTACCAGGATCTGCTCTAACTGTCAATGAAGCTCAGATTGGTAGTGATGATGTCACTCAGCTCCAAGCGCAACTGGCTGAAGTTCACGATCGAATCACCAAAATTGAAACCACAACTAGTGCTGAAATTCAAGAATTGCGATCGCAACTGCTGGCAGCAGATCGATCCAGACAAACTGAAATTGAAAGTTTAGCTGCTAAATTGGAGTCTGCTGAACAAATCAAAAGTACCGAAGGTCAAGTTATTAACCAACGGGTGCTTCAGCTCGAAGCAGAAGTTGATACTTTGAAAAAACAATTAGGTCAATTGATTGTACTGATCAAGAAGAGACTGACTTAGTTGAGTAGATAGTAGATCGTTAATAGTGATTGACCTGAAGTTTTGACTATCGATCGAGCTTTTAGGTTATTTGTCCACAGGTTACTCGCCATTAAATAACCTGAAGAAGTTGATTCTAGTTTGCTGAACTTGATTTCCTCGCCGCCAAGATAGCAGCAACTATTCACTATCCACTATTCACTATCCACCAATTCAATCTATTTCTCGTCTGCCTTCTAGAGCGCGGGCGAGAGTTATTTCATCAGCGTATTCTAGATCGCCGCCCATTGGTAGTCCGAAGGCAATTCTGGTTACTTTTGTCAGCGGAGCAATTAGCCTACCTAGATAGAGAGTAGTAGTCTCACCTTCAACAGTTGGACTTACTGCGACGATCACTTCTTTGACATTCTGGCGATTGATTCGTTGTAATAGAGATGAGATATTTAATTGTTCTGGCCCAATCCCATCCATAGGGGAAATCGTACCGCCCAAAACATGATATTTCCCACTAAATTCTCGCGTTCTTTCTAACGCAATCACATCGCGAGAATCAGCAACCACACAGATAGTTTGGGGGTCACGCTGAGAATTTTGACAGATATCACAGATTGGTTCTGCTGATAGATGAAAACAGACTTGGCACAATCCGACTTGCTGCTTGGCATCAATCAAAGCTTGAGCCAGTTGCTCGACTTCTAGCTCCGATCGTTTGAGGATATGTAAAGCCAATCTTTGAGCAGATTTGGGACCTACTCCAGGCAAACGTTGTAATTGCTCGATTAAATTAGCGAGGGGGCGTGTGTAAGCCGTAATTTTAGCTCCTAATCATTAACGGCAGGCTCCCTATTATATGCCAAACGGCGATCGACCAGAACCAAATGCCCCTAAATGATCGGATCTCAATACCCTTTTATCTTTCACACTCGTGTTTAGCCAGCCACCCATCATTATCGATCTCCTCACTAGCGGGTGGGTGGTAATAGTATTTGGCTGTTTGTTTGGAGTGTTCCCAGTAATTGCCTTTACCCAAAAATCCTTACGATCGCTCTCCAGTCGGCTGGTTGGTGCTTTTGTGCGGACGATGTTGACGATCGCCGTTGGCAGCATTATCTGGGCAAAGTTAGGCTTATTTACCTGGCTCACAGCGGTATTGGTGTATCTAACTGGATTAGGGATTGGCTGGATGTCTACGCATCAGTGGCGATTGCAGGGGAAGTTTCAGCAGCTTGGACAGCAAATCGCTATTTCCACAGTGGATATTTTTGATCGCGGTTTATCGATGTCTCAGCTAATTGGATGGTTGCTACTGCCGTGGAAATCCCTGGATCGATCGATCAGGATGAGGCGCGATCTGTATCAGTGGAGCATACCTCTAATAATTTTAACGTCGGTCGCTGGCTTGCTGACCCTCGTCGGCACAATTTGGCTACGGTTTGAGCATCCCCTGACGGAATTTCGGTTTAGTCATCCAGATACATATAGTCAATTATCGATCGCTCAGCAGATTTTAGCGCGAAACTCGCCACCAGTTAGCTATCTGCCAATTTTTTCGAGTCTAGCGGCTTTTCTGGCAGCGCTGAGCGGGATTCATCCAGTTCGAGTGATCCACCTGTTGGGGGCAATCATTGGTACATTGCTGGTGTTTAGTGTCGGCTATACGATTAGATCTCTGACCAAAACTGGGGCGGCTGCATTGGCAGCTAGCTATAGTTTAGGAGTTTATTTATTTACCTGGAATCTATCGATTGCTAGTTGGTTACCGCTAGAATTACAGCAGTTTTTAGGTACGCTCCGAGATACCCTAAATGCGGGATTGATTCGATCGTGGGCAGTGAGTGAGCTAGAACTAGGCGCACTATTTGTCATTTTGGCGATCGGATGCAGTACCCAAATTGAGCGCGCTCAACAACGAACTGACGCGATCCTCAATACTTTGTGCTGTGTGATCTTGGTCGCAATTATATCGCCGAGCTTGCTGATCTTAGTCTTATTGGGCGGCTTTGGCACCATCTTTGGGCGACAAATGGCACTTCTGACGCTAACAGCTGGTTGGTTGATTTTAGGGGTGTTAGCGGCAATCCCTGGCGGTGATTTCCCGCTACTTCAAGGTGTTCTGAAGACACTACCGATCGGGTTGAGTTTGGCTGTAGGGTTATTATTTGTCATGGTCGCTGCTGCTGGTAGACTGTTGCTATCAAACTGGTCGGCACCTGTCTGCTTAACAATTTTTATCGCCACTACCCTAAATTTTTGCCTCCCTACTTTCCCTCAAATTGATTATCTCGAATATGATGCTGCTGCTCGGAAAACAGTTGAGATTGCTCATATATTTCCCCATCATCGCTGGACAATCGTAGCCCCTGTAGAGCAACTGTCGCAAGCTTACGGTCGGGGTTGGTATGAAGATACCGCTCTATTTAATCAAAAATATCAAAATCGGGTTAACAATCCTCGCTTTCATTTTCCGCACCAAACTTCACTGCTAGTTTTGGTGGAGAAGCGTCCTTTCACCACTGATAAGCCGGAGTACCCAGTTCCCTACACAGTGCTAATCGATCCGACTTACCGTCACTATCGCTCTCCCAGCGGGCGCACACAGCTGATGACTAGGATGCTGGAGTTATGTGAAGCATATCGCCGCCATCATCCCGACAGCCGGATCTATTATGAGAACGATCAGCTCAGGATTTATCAGTTTTCGGCGAGGAAATGAAATCAGGCTTTACACTTTAGGGAGAACTTTGGACAAAAGCGATAGCAGAAAAGAGCAATTTTTTACTTTCGCAGGATGTCTATTAAGGCGTTATGGTCTGATCCGCCAATGCTGCAAACTCTTGCCAGCACATCAGTAATGCCCGTGGCACATGGAAACAGCCTTTCCATTTACCGCCCTTGAGATTTAATAGTACTTCGCCTTGTCGATCGAGATAACCAAACCACTCACCATGTTCGGGATCGGCGAAATGTGTCCAGGTGTATTCATGGACTCTTTGATACCACTCCCAGCATTCTGTTCTACCTGTGAGGCGATAACCCATTGCCAGCGCAACCAGGGTTTCTACATGTACCCACCACAATTTTTGGTTCCATTCTAGTTGCTGGGGCGGATGTCCATCGGCATCCATGAAATAATAGATGCCACCATATTTATCGTCCCAAGCAAAGTTAAGGATATTTAGCACTACATCTACCGCTTGATTAATTGTCGCGGTATCTTGGCGGCGGTTGGCGATATCCATGATAAACCACCTCGCTTCAATCCCATGCGCAGGATTGATTGATCGTCCCTCAAAGCAATCCACATGGCTACCGTCAGGAGCGACATTTTCAAACATTAAACCACGCTC
>JANNDQ010000051.1:0-4255 GCA_031387965.1 Chamaesiphon sp. OTE_75_metabat_567 | reverse complement strand
CTTCCTACCCTCTACTCCCTACTCTCTACATCCTAACTACTCCGCCAACCAAGGCGAAACTGTAGCTGTCCAATTAACTATTTCTTCATCCTTGAACCATAACGCAATCTCGCTGTCAGCGGTTTCTACAGCATCAGAACCGTGGATGATGTTGCGACCGATGTTGATGCCCAGATCGCCGCGAATCGTGCCGGGAGGGGATACCAGAGGATTGGTTGCACCAATGAGTAAACGAGAAGCTGCGACGACACCATCGCCTTGCCAAATCATGGCGACGACTGGCCCCGATGTCATAAAATCAACTAAACCACCAAAAAACGGTCTTTCTTTGTGGACTGCGTAGTGCTGCTCGGCTAGTTCCCGACTGGGATGTAATAATTTTAAGGCAACCAGAGTGAAGCCTTTTGTTTCTAGGCGGCGAATGATTTCGCCCACTAAGCCACGTTGAACGCCGTCGGGTTTGATTGCAAGAAATGTCCGTTCCACCGTGAACTCCTAAAAATATAGATAGATTTGCCAACAACTGATTATAGTTCTATTGGCGATCGTTTCGGAAGGCTTTAGGCTTTAGGTTTTAGGTCGGAAGACTTTAGGTTTTAGGCTTTGGGCTTTAGGTCAGAGATAAAATTTTCAAGCTTCATTTTTTAGCTCCTTCGATCTCTAGACTATCTTGATTGATATTAATTTGATTACCTCCGGTAGGCTTCGCCAACAATCTTAAAGTTCTGTTGTGATAGTTGTAAGTCGATCGCCTGTTGAATTCTAGCTGGATCTACGCCTAAGTTTTCGGCGAGTTGATCAATTGTGAAGCTCATATTTCCCAGCTTAATTTGGGTATCTGGCGCAAACTTCAGTCGATCACCTTCGATGATTGGTGTACCAGTAATTCCAACATAGAGATCTCGCCCTTTTAGAAATGTTAACTTCTCAGTTATTTTGCCCAGAGCAGCTGATTGAGCTTTGGATGACTGACTTTCAGCTAATTGATCTAAATTAATTAATCCGCCAACATAAACTTTTCCATCTCTAATCTTCGTCTTTACACCTTTGATTCCAGTTGGTAGCTGTTGACTTGGACTGGCAGTAGCAAGTTTGGTTACTACGAGATTATTCAGGTCTTTATTGCTAAGTTTGACTGTAACTTTCTGACCACCTTTTACGCTGTTGATCGGTATAGTTATTTTTTGTTGAATTACAGCTGCTGGTGCGATAGTTTGATTAGACTGTGATGTCAGGGGTAAGCTACTTTCTTGTTGATCAGTATTGGGTTCCAGATATTCATCAGGTACCTTAGTCGCTGATTGCCAACCATAATAAATAATCCCAATACCGCCTGCTAAAGTAACTGCAAGTAACCTGATTATAATTTTTGGCATCTTGGTAAAATCTGATCTTTTCAATACAATCAAAAAATGCTATTATCGTAGAATATGGTCTAAAATATCAAGATATTTTGACCACTTAAACTAGATATTTTGGAGAATATGACAATCTGGGGAAATCTGATCGCGACTGCCGTGATGGTATTCGGGCTGTGGCTTAACAATACCTGGATTGCTGGAGTTGGATGTGCGATCGCATTGGGATTATCTATTCCGGTGATTTATCGCGGCATCCGAGCAGGATTACTAAATTCTTTATCTCGATCGCAACGAGTACAGTTAACTGCATCAATTACCGGATTGGTTGCTTGTGCGGGACTACTCCAGATTCTCGGATTCTTTGAGTATATTAGTAGTTCTTTTGACAAAGTTGATTGGAATGCTGTCGGTGCATCGGGAGAATGGGGTGGAGCGCTTGGTCAGATTTTAGTTGCTATCTTAGCAGTATATATTGCTTGGCGACAGTATGTAATTTCTCGCGACCTGACGATCGAACAAAATCGCCTCACTACTCGCCAAAATGTGCTGACACAACAGCAAACGATCGATACTTATTTTCAGGGGATTTCCGATCTCGTCATGGACGATAATGGTTTTCTGGAAGATTGGCCCCAGGAACAAGCCTTTGCAGCGGGGAGAACTGCGGCACTGCTCAGTAGTATCGACGCAACCGGGAAAGCAAAAGTACTCAAGTTTCTTTCCCAGTCTAAGCTACTTACGCCGCTCAGGCGCGATCGCAAGCTCGGTCGAGCGATTTTGGATGGGGCTGGTGGCTATGAGGAAGATCGATTGGGAGTCAGAGTGATTGACTTGGGGGTGATGCTAGCAGGTGCCGATCTTGCTCACACTGATTTGCGGCGCACAGATCTCAGCGATGCCAACCTGATCCGTGCCAATTTGAGCGGCTGCGATCTAGGAAAAACAAACCTAATTCGGACGATTTTGTATGAAACGAACTTAACTGGTGCCGATCTCAAAGGTGCCCGTTTCTTCAATGGGATTGCTGAAGTTGCCAGTCCGCGCAATCGCGACTTACCGCCCAATTATACAACGGGTGAATTTACAGGAGCGGTGGTAGAAGATACCAATTTTACCAATGTTCAGAATATGTCTGAACAACAGCGAATTTACTGCTGTATGTGGTGTGGGGAAGCTTCCCGTCAGACGATTCCAGGCGGATGTGCAGGTATCTTTAATAAGTTACCACCCAAAGCAATGTCGAAGTAAATTTCTGGATTCTAGACCCCAATTTTCTCGCGAACAAAAAATGTTATTATTCGATCATGTGGTCTAAAATATCAAAATATTTTGACTTTTGAACTAAGTATTGTGGATAGAATATGACAATCTGGGGAAATCTGATCGCGATCGTCCTGATGGTGTGCGGACTATTGCTTGACAACTCCTGGACAACCATAGCAGGCTGTGCGATCGCCGTTGGATTATCTGTACCCATTCTCTATCGCGGCGTTCGGCAAGAACTACTCGATTCACTGTCCCCCGAACAACGGTCTCAATTAATTGCGGCAATTGCCTTATTAATTGTCGTGATTGCCTCACTCCGGCTGGTAGATTTTTTTGGTTATGTCGGGAGTTTTTCCGCTCAAATCGACTGGAATGCTGTCGGGGCATCAGGACAATGGGGCGGCGCATTTGGTCAGATCCTGATTGCGATCTTGGCTGTATATATTGCTTGGCGACAATACATTATCTCTCGTGATTTGACGATCGAGCAAAATCGTCTCACCACCCAGCAAAATGTCCTCACCCAGCAACAAACGATCGATACTTACTTTCAAGGAATCTCCGATCTAGTGTTAGACGATCAGGGTTTTCTCGAAGATTGGCCGCAAGAGCAAGCCTTTGCAGCGGGTAGAACTGCGGCATTGCTCAGTAGCATCGATGCTGCGGGGAAAGCCAAAGTACTCCGCTTTCTCTCTCAGTCCAAGCTGCTGACCCCCCTCAAACGCGATAATCGGTTGGGTCGGGCAATTTTAGATGGTGATGGCGGTTACGACGAAGATCGGCTTGGGGTGAGAGTGATCGATTTGGGAGTGATGCTGGCGGGGACGAATATTTCTCAATCAGATCTCCGGTGGATCGATTTCAGCGATGCGAATCTAATTCGCGCCGATTTAAGCGGCTGTGATTTAGTTAAAGCCAACTTCTCGCGCAGCATTTTGTACGAGACAAATTTAAACGGTGCCGATCTCAAAGGGACGCGCTTTTTCTACGGTACTCCCGAACTTGCTAGTCCCCGCACTCGCAATGAAAAACCAAACTATAAGACAGGTGAATTCACAGGTGCAGTGGTAGAAAATACCGACTTTACTAATGTCCAAGAAATGTCCCAAGAGCAGCGTAAGTACTGCTGTGCCTGGTGTGGCGACGCATCGCGGCAAACTATTCCTGGTGGCTGTGCAGATATTCCCAGTAAGTTGCCTGCGAAGAAAGTCTAAATATGTGTCTCAATTTCTCCACGATCAATTTGCCAAATCAGTTAAAATGGAAAAGCCCGCTCGACAGCCATCGAACGGACTTTTCAAAAATTAAATTCTTAATACTACATATTAGATTAACATAATGTCTGTAACTATCGAAACCGATCTCAGAGATATTCTTAATAAGCTAGACCAACGCTTTGATAAGATGGAGCAACGCTTTGAGAGAATGGAGCAAGGTCTAAATGACTTGAAAGTGGGTCAAACTGAAACAAATGGAGAAATAAAAACTATTAATACTAAGATTGATGGACTCCAGAAAACAGTAGATAAATTATCTATAGATGTTTCTGCGTCCAAGCAAGATATCTCAGATCTTAAAGGTGTTAAATCTTTAATCGTTCCTGGTTTCGTCGCTATACTGGCTAGCCT
>JANNDQ010000046.1:0-2152 GCA_031387965.1 Chamaesiphon sp. OTE_75_metabat_567 | reverse complement strand
TCAGTTGCAGGTGTTATTTAATCGACCAGAATTTGCGATCGAACGAGTCCAGTATACTCCTGACTGCTGTGAACCTAGTCTTGATCGACTGATCCAAGCAGCATCAAATCATCAAGCTGATTTTATCATCGGAATTGGTGGCGGCAAATGTCTAGATACTGCCAAACTAGTTGCCCATCGCTGTCAGTTGCCCGTGGTGACGATTCCGACTTCTGGAGCTACCTGTGCCGCCTGGACAGCATTATCAAATATCTATTCTGAGTCAGGAGCATTCCTGAAGGATGTGAGTTTGGCAAAATGTCCAGATTTGCTAATCCTTGATTATGGAATCATCGCGACGGCACCCCCACGGACATTAGTAGCAGGAATTGGGGATGCGATCGCCAAATGGTACGAAGCTTCAGTTAGTAGTGGACATTCCTCCCAGACATTAATGATTGCCGCAGTCCAACAGGCACGAGTACTCAGAGATATTTTATTCCAAAAATCAGCAGGTGCGATCGCTCAGCCTGGTGGTGAAGATTGGCAAGAAGTGGTTGATGCTACCGTTCTCCTCGCCGGAGTAATTGGTGGGCTAGGCGGTGCCCAGTGCCGCACTGTAGCCGCTCACGCTGTCCATAATGGTCTCACCCATCTTCCTGGTAGTCACCACGCCTTACATGGAGAGAAAGTGGCATATGGGATTTTAGTACAATTAAGATTACAGGAAATGCTTCAAAGCGATCGATTAGCAGCCACAGCTAGAGAACAGCTGCTAGATTTTTACACCTCGATTGGACTACCAAAAACATTAGCAGATTTGGGTCTGAGCGAAATTACTATTTCTCAATTACAGCACGCAGCAACCCTCGCCTGTCAACCTGAATCCGATCTCCATCGTCTGCCCTTTGATGTGATGCCAGAACAATTAGTAGCGGCAATGGTATCAACAACAATTATCGAGCGCAGGAGTGAAGTCGAGCAGCGAATCTATTAGTTTTAGCTAAGTTAATTGAATCCACAAGATCGTAATTTTGAGCTGATCGCAGGGAATACTAATAGCTGACAGGATACAATGTCTAAATTGATTCAGATATTCAACTAATAAAGTTGAGGAGTATAATTCATGAGAGATGGAGCTAATGCAAGCAACAAAACAGCAGCTGGGATCTGTGCTATTTTAATCGGTGCGCTGGGTATTCACAAATTCATTCTCGGCTACAGTACCGAAGGCGCAATTATGTTGGCAGTTAGCATCCTCACCTGTGGAATCGCTAGTCCAGTGATGGGTATTATCGGTTTGATTGAAGGGATTATCTATTTAACTAAAAGTGATCAAGAGTTTATTGATACTTATGTCACCACCAAAAAAGGTTGGTTCTAGAAAATTGTGAGATTATCTCGATCGGCACAAATTAGTCGTTATTTTGGACTGGGAATTTGTGCTGCGCCCCTAATTGGTAGCTGGTTCTACGCAGCAGGATATCGAACTAATTTATTATCTTGTCCGCTGAGACATTGGCTGGGATTCATTTGTCCGAGTTGTGGCATGACTCGATCGTTTGGATCTTTTGTTCATGGAAACTGGTCAAAAGCGATCGAGTATCATTTATTTGGGCCACCATTATTTATTTTATTGAGTTTGATTTTAGTTCAGTTAATCTGGGAGCTGAGATCGGGTTGTCATCAGCCCAATATTTATCTGAGCTGGATCTTCAATCACCAGATTCAATTGACAATTGGAATAATCTTTTTAATTTACTATCTACTTCGACTTAATTTGATTATTTCTATTGCTGCTCTTTAGGAGAACAACTAGTGAAATCCACACCCAAATTATTATTACTATTGTTACCTGCTACTCTGAGCATGGGATATTTTACGACGATATCTGGATTAGATGTAAACGTTTTATCTAAGGAAATGTTGATCATGATTCCGCTTCAAGTATTAGCTTTTGTTTATGTGGGCTATTACAATAAATCTCGCAGTTGAAAGATTTCTTTGATTAATTACCGATCGCATCGCGCGCCGATAGCCCTTCACTATTGGCACCAAAGTACCAAATCGCGATCGCCGCTTCGCCTAAGTTAACGGTTTTTTTCGGTTGAAATAAAGTGGTGTAGCCAAATACTCGCCGGATGTTTGATTGTTCGCCGCTTTGAAAATCGGC
>JANNDQ010000030.1:0-6743 GCA_031387965.1 Chamaesiphon sp. OTE_75_metabat_567 | reverse complement strand
GCTGAATATGGGTGTCTGCGCGTCGTTGACGATTTCGCTGCTCAAGAATGGGCACCTGTGGGGAATTATTACTTGTCACCACCGGACAGCCAAACTAGTATCTTATGAATTGCGGAAGGCGTGCGAACTGCTGGGACAGGTAATCTTTTCCGAGATTTCAACGATCGAGAATATCGCTGACTCCACCTATCGATCGAAATTAGCGCAAGATCGTGCTGTCGCGATCGAGCGGATGTCGCGGTCTACGAGTTTTATTGATGGTTTAATGGGCTATGAGCCAAACTTATTAGATCTTTTTCATGCTGAAGGTGCAGCCATTTATTTTGGTGGCAACTGGATTACCATCGGTCAAACTCCACCCGCTGCCGCACTCGAAGATCTAGTCAAGTGGTTAGCTATAAATGTCGAGGAGGATGTATTTTACACCGACTCACTCTCGTTACTGGATGTCGATTTCGATCGCGATCTGGGGGTTAAAAATATTGCTAGTGGACTACTGGCGATTGCCATCCCATCACACAACTATATCTTGTGTTTCCGACCAGAAGTAATTCAAGCCGTGAATTGGGGTGGAGATCCCACTCATGCCTATGAACGAGTAGTTGGCATCGATGGCAATGTCAGCCACTCTCCTCGGACATCTTTTGAACTGTGGAAGGAGACAGTGAGACTGCATTCGCTGCCGTGGCAAGCGGTGGAAATTGCCTCAGCCGTCGAACTTAGGAGTGCAATTGTCAAAATCATTCTCCATCAATCTGAAAAATTAGCACTCCTGGCAATCGATTTAGAACGATCGAATATCGAACTCAAACAGTTTGCCTACGTTGCATCACATGATTTACAAGCACCTCTCCATCAGGTAACAAGTTATGTCCAATTACTAGAAGCGCGCTACGGTGAAAAACTCGATGGTGATGCAAAAGAGTTTATCGGTTTTGCTGTTGAGGGTGTGAACTTGATGCAGACACTAATCGATGATGTGTTAGTTTATTCCAAGGTCAATTTACTCGGAAGTGAGTGGGAACTAGTCGATGTTCAAGTTGCCTTAGATCGTGCTCTAAGCCACTTTCGCGAACAAATTCGGACGAGTGAAGCGATCGTCATATTTGAACCGATGCCGACGATTATCGCTGATAGTACGCAGCTAAGTCAGCTGTTCCAAAACCTAATTGGCAACGCCCTTAAATTCTGCAAACCAAACCAACCACCCAAAATTCAGATTTCGATCGAACGACAGGCAAATGATTGGTTATTTACGATCCAAGACTGGGGAATTGGGATCGATGCCCAATTTCTTGATCGGATTTTTGTGATTTTCCAACGCTTACATACCCGCGATGAATATCCAGGATCGGGAATGGGTTTGACAATTTGTAAAAAGATTGTCGAATGTCATCACGGTAAAATTTGGGTGAAATCAGAGTTAGGACAAGGATCGACCTTTTATTTCACGATTCCTGTAAAGAATGAGTAGAAATACTTAGATTGACAACTTTTTCGCTTACAATTCTTGAAAGAATTACATTTGATCGGGAGCATCCCAGTTTTATTGCTGGTAGCACTCCCTTGTGCCCTCACCCCGCCCTCGCCTCTGGCTCTGGCTCCCCTCTCCCAAGTTTGGGAGAGGGGTTGGGGGTGAGGGCTGTTAACCTCTGCACAAAAGTGGGATGCTCAATAATTTGACTAAAGTTTATTCGCCGAGCAGTGCAGAAGGCACTAGCACCGCACGGAGTGATATTAAAGTATTACTGATCGAGGATAATTTAGCTGAAGCGAGATTGTTTAAAGAAATTCTGCAAGATGCCTGGGCAGAAAAATTTAGTCTCGCTCATTTTCAACGATTGGGGACAGCAATTATCGAACTCGAACGACTGGATCTCAGTGAGGGACATCGCCCTCATTTCGATGTCGCTCTACTGGATTTGACACTACCAGATAGTGATGGATTAGCTTCCTTGGATGTACTGATTCGCCAAGTCCCGAGTTTACCGATTGTTGTCTTAACTAATACTAATGATGGTGAGTTAGCCCTGGAAGCAGTCCGACATGGCGCACAAGATTATCTGATCAAACGTCAAGTTAGTCTAGATGTTTTAGTCCGCTCAATTCGCTATGCGATCGAGCGCAAACAAAGTATTGAAGCGTTGCGAGAAATTAACGAAACCCTGGAATCGCGAGTGGAGGAACGTACTGTCACCATCGAAGCTGCAAATATCGCCCTCAACCAGGAAATCCAGTCGCGAGAAAGTATTCAGAACCGCTTAGAATTAGCCCAACAAGCGGCTAAAATCGGTACATTTGAATGGGATATACCCACAGATTTAGTCACTTGGTCGATCGAATTGGAAGATCTCTACGGGCAGTTACCTGGTAGTTTTGGGAATAGCCATGATGTCTGGTTGGCAACTATCGAACCCGAAGATCGCCCTGTCGTCGCTGCCGGACTGGATCGGTGGCGGCGGCTGTCTCAAGCAGGATCGCTCCAACTCAGACAGGAATTGGCATTCGAGTTTCGGATTATGGATTCAGATCGCAATATTCATTGGATTGCGTTCAAAAGTAGTGTCTTTCTTGATGCTGATGGCAATCCCACCCGCACGATTGGGATTCACTTAGACATCAGCGAGAAAAAACAACTCGAAGCTCAATTCTTCAGAGCGCAACGCCTAGAAAGTCTCGGCACCCTCGCCAGTGGCATCGCCCACGACTTGAACAATGTCCTCACCCCAATTTTATCAGTCGCTCAACTCTTACCGCTCAGATTGACCGATCTCGACGATCGCACCCAAAACCTGCTCCAAATCCTCGAATTGAGTGCCCACAGAGGTTCCGACTTAATTAAACAAATTTTATCCTTTGCCCAAGGGATCGAAGGTAAGCACATCTGCATCCAGCCCGCTCACCTGCTGCTAGATATCCAGCAGATCATCGAGCAAACCTTACCCAAATCGATCCAGATCGACAGACATATTCCAGCAGATCTGTGGACGGTATCCGCCGATATGACTCAACTTCATCAGGTAATGATGAATCTATGTATCAATGCCCGTGATGCGATGCCCCAAGGTGGAACTCTGAGCATCGTAGCTACTAATCGATCGATCGATGTCCCCTTTACCCGCAATCATCTTGACGCCAAAGTGGGTAACTACGTCCAGATTAGCGTTGCTGATACTGGAACTGGAATCCCGCCCCAACTCCTCGATCGAATTTTCGATCCCTTTTTCACCACCAAAGAAGTCGGCAAAGGTACTGGTTTAGGTTTATCAGCAGTACTAGGCATTATCAAAAGTCACGGCGGCTTTCTCGATGTCCAGAGTCAAATCCATCAGGGCACCCAATTTCATGTCTATCTACCTGCCAGTACTAGCCTAGATCGGGCTGACCAGAATCGACCACAACTACCTTCTGGTGAGCAACAGTTAATCTTAGTCGTCGATGACGAAAAGGCGATTTGTGCGCTCATTCAGACCACCTTGGAGATGCACAACTACCGAGTTCTAACTGCCAATAATGGTACTGAAGCGATCGCGCTTTATGCCGAACATCGAGATGAAATCGATCGAGTCCTCATTGATATGATGATGCCAGTCATGGATGGACTGACGACTGTTACTGCCCTCCACCAAATCAATCCCGATTTACCGATAGTGGCAATGAGCGGACTCAATTCGATCGAAGCGGTAGCTCAAGCCAAACGCTTTGGTTGTCAATACTTTCT
Organism: Chamaesiphon sp. OTE_75_metabat_567; assembly: GCA_031387965.1. Classification (GTDB taxonomy): domain Bacteria; phylum Cyanobacteriota; class Cyanobacteriia; order Cyanobacteriales; family Chamaesiphonaceae; genus Chamaesiphon. The sequence continues at coordinate 3,022 of JANNDQ010000030.1, read as the reverse complement.
GGCGAAGCCCTACACTACGGCAGATTTGCTGCAAGTTGTTGCTGGTATTAGCGTTGGTTGAACCATTTTTTAAGTTAAGTAAATTTATGATATGACTAAATATTATGGCTTACAATAATTTCACACTTGAATCAGTCAAGAGTCAATTTGGTCTAAAGCTAATTAATAATCATTTTTGTGAGTTCTTACCAATTGCTGAACCTCAAGTAGAATTTCTAACTATCTTTGATGAATCATTTGTTTTAGCTCAGGTTGCAAGGTCTGAAAAAGCTAAGTCAGAACTGTTAGTTAGTCCGATTTTAGTGCAAGCAAGAAGATTAGCGAGTCAAAAAGTACAGTTGTTTTCTGGAGAAGAGTTTGATGTAGATCGAGAACAAGGTTTAAATGGATTTTGTGATTTCCTATTTAGTAAATCTGAAAACCCATTTACCATCGATGCCCCTGTATTAATGCTTGTTGAGGCTAAACGAGGAGAGATAGAGAGTGGATTAGGTCAATGTGTGGCTGAAATGTTAGCAGCACAACTTTATAATCAGAATCAAGACCAAACTATTCCAATTATTTATGGATGTGTAACTAGTGGTACGCTATGGCAATTCCTTAAATTAGAAGGTAGCAGTGTAACTATCGATCCTACTAGTTACTTAGTTACTCCAGTCCAAAAAATTCTTGGTATTCTTAAATCAATATTGAGTGAAAATCAAAATTGATGATAATCTCGTTTAACGATGGGTGTAATGGTTTAAGTTTTTTGCATACAAGGCATGATTAGAGCCTAATTAAGCTGTTCACCCGCAGCATTTCCATATCCACCCGATCGCCGATAATGTGGTTCAATGCTAATTAGATCGTCGATATTTCGTTCGATCGTATTGCAGATTGTATCCAGTGGAAGGTCATTCGGATCGGTGCCAAATGGATTTTCAATTTCGACTCCGATTGCTTCGATGCCAAATAGGGTAAAACTAACCAAAGCAATTGCTGGGGCTGTCCACCATCTCAGTTCATCCACCATTTGAAACGGTAATAGTAAACAGTAGATGAGTAATAACTGCTTGAGATGAATCGAATAAGCGAGGGGCATTGGTGTCCGCAAAATTCGTTCGCAAGCACCGAGTGTATCTACCATCGTATTCAAGATAGCCTGCAATTCATTCATTTGGTACAGACTAATTTGACCATTCTCTTGTGTTGCTTGAAGATAATCACTAACCCAAAATGCAATTTCTAGCGGCGGGTTATTTGTCACTTGCAACTTAGCAAACTGTTGGGGCGAAACTATTGCTGCCACCCGATCATCAACTAGCTGCGATCGCAAGTGTAATTTAGTCGCAACTGCAAATGCTACTAATAACTTTAAAATCTCCTCTTTTTCCTGTCGATGAGTCAGATCTATTTCAGCGATGGCTACCCAAATTAATCGAGATAAATTACGAATATTATTAACGATCGATCCCCACGCTTTTCGTCCCTCCCAAAATCTTTCATACGCAGTGTTTGTCCTAAATACTAACAATAAACCCAACACGATACTCGGCACCACTCCGCCCAAGGCTTTGGCACCGACAGGGATTTGATAAAAAGCCAAAACTGATATAAATAAGCCAAAAGCTCCGCACCACAACACCCGACTGAGAATGGTAGGAATCACCGAACCTTCGATCCGCATGGCAACCTTAAACCAGTTTGCTTGTTCTAAATTCATAAACTATTCAAGAAGATCTGCCCCAATTATCTCATCTCGGTGTTGTCGCTGCTTGCCGTCAATTAAAGCAGTTACCGTCATATCGCCCATCACATTGATTGCGGTTCGACATCGATCGAGAAACCAGTCTACCGTAACCAGGATCGCAATATACTCAGTTGGTAAGTTCACCGCACTAAATACCAGCGTCATCGTCACTAAACCCGCTTCGGGTATCCCCGCCGCCCCCACCGATGCCACAATTGAAGTCAGCATCACTAGCACCTGCTGTACTAATGAGAGATTTCGTCCGAGGATTTGGGAAATAAATAGCGCTGACATCGCCTCATACAGGGCAGTACCATCGTTATTAAAATTACTCCCCACCAGCGCACCCAGCGATGCAGAAGACTTGCGGAAGCCGATCTTCTCAGTCAACACCTCAAACGTAATCGGCATTGTCACTGTTGAAGAAGCTGTCGAAAAAGCTGTAATTAAAGCATCCGAACCACCTTGAATAAACTTCAGCGGTGATACCCATGAGCCAAATTTGACTCTAGTTAAATAATAAGCAGCTTGCAATAATAGCGCCACAATCACTGCTAATACAAATAAACCCAGTGCCTTAAATGGCTCGAATCCCTTGAGGGCGATTACTTGAGCAACTACCCCAAATACCGCGATCGGCACTAGCGCAATAATCCAATGTAAAATATTAATTACCGCTTCAAATAGTACCCCAATTCCTTCCTCGATCGATCGATATTGTGCTTGTCCCTGACTGACTTGTTCTGTCTTAATTGCTCTGAGCACAATCCCAAATGCTAGGGCAACAAAGATCAGCGAAATCACATTATTATCAACCAATGGTTTAAGGATCGAATCAGGAATCAAATCTGAAATCAAGCCAAAAGGATCGAGTTGCTTGACTGCTTTTTGTCCGCCTCCGCCAGTTGGTACCGCCAGTCCACCGCTAGCTCCAGGACGCAGCACATTCGCGACAAATAAACCAATTCCGATCGCAACTAGTGTATTTGTAATTAATAAAATCGATAATTTTCGTCCCGATCTACTTGGAATTTCTGCTGTCAGAAAGACATTCAAAATCGCTAGGAAAATTAGCGGTGTTGCCATCGTTCGCAATGCTTTGAGAATTAATACACAAGGCAAGGCTAAATGCTCAACATTTTCCTTGAATGCCTTAAACTCTAAATTTGGTGCTGGTGGTGGTAGCTCTGCTGGTCTATAGCTACCTATAATTACGCCAGTTACGATCGCAAATCCTAAAGCAATGACAATCTGCACATATAATGGAATTTTTTTCATAAATAGTTAAAG
>JANNDQ010000739.1:0-1799 GCA_031387965.1 Chamaesiphon sp. OTE_75_metabat_567 | reverse complement strand
CGTTTTCCCACACTGGATTTTGCACAGTTGGATGAAGATTGAAGGGAAGTAAAGACGAGTTACTTTTGGAGTACAGAGAGTATGAGATAATAATAAAGATATGCTCAAAAAGTAAGAGCATAAAAACAAATAATGTACCCTGAATTATATCAAAAGTGGTTCAAATTAACATTGAATCCGGCGGAGCTGGTGCTGATAGAAATCTTGATGAAGATTATAGGATTATTATCAAAAGCCACCTTAGGACATTTAGCAAATAATATACCGCTACCAATTTTAGCGAGTAGTAGACTAAAAACATTACAAAGGTTCTTAAACAGTACTAGATTTTGTAAGGAGAAGATCTGGTGGGGAATTTGGATGGAGTTAATGATGGGATATTGGAAGAAGAAGAAAGCAATAATCCTAGCAATAGATAGAACAAGCTGGCAAAAATATAATTTATTAGTAGTCAGTTGGATAATTCAGGGTAGAGCAATTCCAATTAATTGGCAGTTGTTAGATAAATTAGGGTCGAGTAATCTCGAAGATCAACAAGCAGTAATTTATCCAATTACCTGCTTGTTACCAGACTACTCATTTGTACTGTTGGGGGATAGAGAGTTCTGTAGCCAACACTTAGCAACCTGGCTATTAGAGATAAATTGGGGCTATTGCTTGCGACTAAAGAAAACCACGTATGTTCGACTAGAAAATGATGAGTTAGCTACTTTGAACCAACTAGCTTCTCATCCAGGTGTCAGCATCTTCTTGAAAGGAATTAATATCTCAAAAACTATTCACAAGTTTCCATTTAATTTAGCCATCCACTATCCTAAAGAACATCATGTTCTGCCAATAGAGGAAGGTTGGTTTCTCTTAACAACGTTTTCAGATTTGAATACTGCTATTCAAACTTATGCTACTAGATTCCAGTTGGAAGAGATGTTTCGTGACTTTAAATTGTACGGTTTTAAGCTGGAACTAACCCAACTTAATGGCTCTAGATTTGATGCTTGGTTCTTACTTCTAACATTAGTTTACAGCGTGATGGCATTCAATGGGATTTGCATCACTGAAATCGACCAACAATATTTAGTCAGAACTGACAATACAAAACGTCCGGCTGCTAGAAATTCAATTGTAACTGTTGCTAAAGTCGCGCTCTTTTTCAAATTTGATTGGGGCTTTCTTGCTCCATTGATTTCTCGATATATCAGGATAAATCACCACAAAATTGACTATTATCTTCGTGGGCTGGATTTCTACGATCGTTATCTAGCCAGGAGTTAAGGGGTGCTTGTCACCCCTTCAGCTCGATTAGTCATTGATATCGCCGATCCATCGTTCGCAGGCAATTTATCGAAGCAGCTTCACCTCACCGCTGCCAAATTATCAGAGGGGACGAAAGATAGTGTAATCGGACGGGTAGCCAAACGGTTCGCACTGGCACAAATAGCTTTAGGACTGGCTCATAAATACGATCTATTGCCCTTTGATGTCGAACAGATGGGTTGGGCTATATCAGAATGTTTTCATGCTTGGTTAGGAAAACGCGGTGGGGATGGTTCGATCGAAATCAAGGAGGCGATTAAACGAATCGAGCGTCTGTTTGTAACCAATGAGATTAGCGATCGAGTTGACGATATACGTGATGGAACCGATAGCAAAGCCCGTAATCTACTTGCACACAGAAAATGTGACGCGGATGGCGATACTACAGAATTTTGGGTACCGCCGTCAGTGTTTGAAAAAGAAATGTGTGAGGGTGTCAACCCAAACGAATTGATTGCTGTATTAAGTTGTTGAGTAATTTTCGC
>JANNDQ010000072.1:0-3392 GCA_031387965.1 Chamaesiphon sp. OTE_75_metabat_567 | reverse complement strand
AGGAATAATTATCCCCTGAACGCCCAAAGCTTCGGCTGTTCGCACGACAGATCCCAGATTTTGGGGATCGGTAATACCATCAGCGACAACAATGGTGGGACGATCGGAAGTAGCTAATGCACGGGTAATTAGTTCTTCTATTTCCAGATAGTCATGGGGGGCAACCTGCGCGACGATCCCTTGATGATTACCACCGTTGGCAAGATAGCCCAAGCGTTGGACATCTACTTCATCGACAACTGTGCCATTAGCTTTGGCTTGGTCGATGAGCGTAAAGAATGAGGGATGGTGCCGGAGTTTGGAAAGTACCCAGATCCGATTGATTTGGCGTTCTTTTTCAATTGCTGTGAAGACTGAGTGCTTACCAAATAAGTAGTCATTAACTTCTTCTTCGGCGATCTCTGGTGCGGGGGGATCTTGCCAGCCGCCGCGATTGTTCCGGTTATTGGCTGGACGATCACGCCACTCTTTTGGTTTACCTGGAGCATCACTGCGGCTACCTGCAAACCGCCGATCTCCTGCTGATGGTCGATCTTCGCGACGACGATCACTGCCGAAGTTGGACTGGCGATCGTCTCGATTATAGCTGGGACGGTCATTGCGATCGCGATCATTCCCACCGCGATCATTGAAAGAATCCTCCCGACGGGGCTTGTAGCCCTCTGTACGGGGCGAAAAGTCACGGGACTGGTTTGGGCGCGGCACACCCCAATCTTTGCGCTCTGGGCGAGGTTGTTCCTGCCGATTGAAGCTACTGGGTTTAGGCCTGTCAAAGCTAGACCCGCCCTCAGCGCTGCGGGGGCGATAACTACCTCGCTCAGAGGTGCCGCCTTCTGTGGGACGCGGACGATAGCTGCGATCGCGATCGAAGTTATTTGCGCCATCAGTCTTGCGCGGACGACGATCCCCAGATCTCAGGTCGGGCTGGCGATCTCGTGAATCACCTTCGCTGCGACGCGGTGCATCACCATTCGGGCGATATCTGTCCGAACTACTAGGTCTATTATCTGAGCTGCGGCTGGGGCGAAAATCGCGATCCCCACTTCCCGAACTGTCACGGTCTCCCTGACGTGGAGCAGGCTTACCGCCACCGGAGCGACGAGGTTTAAATACCATGTTATGTTTAGGTGCAAAAATTATGGAGTTGGAGTCGAATCGAAATGGAGCAGAGCAAGTAACTCCGAGAGCCGCTGGGAGTTGGTAATGTAAAGATAACCGATTAAAGTCTCAAAACTGGTAGCTTGCTGATAAACTTCGGGATCAAGGCGACGCGGGCGACCACTCGCTGCATTCCGCCCACGCCGAACTATATCTAATTCTGAGGGTGTCAGATGGGGTAAAAGTAATTGCAGATGGCTAGACTGCGTTTCCGCACGCACATGGGCAACAACTTGCTGGTGATAGACATGAGAACGCTTAGGAGGAAGCAAAAATCTCGTGCGAACATGAAGTTCATACACAGCATCTCCCAAATATGCTAAAGCTGCTGGTGACAGTTGCGGCACTTGGCTGGGGTGGATGGCTAAAATATCTGGCTGTCGCCAGTTTTGTGGTAGCTCAGATTCACCCACAGGTATCTCTAATCACTAGAAAATTTTGATTCGCGCTTTCCAATTTTATCAAGTTTTCTGGAAACTGGTTCAATTCTTGTACATTTTGACATCAAACTTAGCGGCTAGGATTTAGTCGCTAGTTGGTAGCAGTGGGGATGGCGGATCACCCATCCATTTGACCACTGATTAGCTTGGTTCGATCCGGGCTAGTGCTGCTTCGACCGATGGCTGAAGTGAGAGAAATTGCTCTAGTCTTACAAGTTTAACAGTTTGTGTTACCCGTGCATTCGTGACTAGTTGTACTGTTCCTTCGACTCCTTGGGCTTTTTTGACTAGTTGGACTAGTGCGCCAATGCCAGAGCTATCGACGAAATCGATTTTGGATAGATCCAAAATCACATTTACTGGGCCTTCTTCAACGCATTTGTCCATCACCTTTTTAAATGTTGGCTCTGAGAATGCGTCTAGTTGTCCAGTGAGGCGGAATAATTGGTAGTGATCTTTAACTTCGCGAGTGCCTCGGAGACTCACGGTTAGGCTTAGTGGTTCAGCGATAATAGCCTCCTTGAATTTTTACTTAATAGTGATACTAAACAATACTCTGGATTTGTGCCAACTTTTAGACTTTTTTAAGTTCGGCTTTCCCTTGACGCATTTGCGTGACAAATTTGCCAAAGAGGTAGTCGGCATCATGGGGACCAGGGCTAGCTTCTGGATGGTACTGCACCGAAAAACACGGGAGCAATTTGTGCTGTAATCCGGCGATCGTCCGATCGTTCAGATTAAGATGAGTGATCTCAATGTCTCCAGTCAGAGAGTCAGCCTCGATCGCAAACCCATGATTTTGGCTGGTGATTTCCACTGTTTGAGTGAGTCCGGCGGGTTGATTTAGGCCCCGATGTCCAAATTTGAGTTTGAAGGTTTCCGCGCCTAAAGATAGACCCAGGATCTGATGTCCCATACAGATGCCAAACATCGGCTTGTCAGCAGCTAATAACTCCCGTGTCGTGTTTATCCCCTCGATCACCGCTGATGGGTCACCAGGACCGTTGGAGAGGAAGATCCCGTCAGGATTATGTTTGAGAATTTCGGCAGCCGAAGTATCCGCCGGAACGACGATGACGCGACAACCATGACTAGCCAACCGCTTGAGAATATTGCGCTTGACTCCAAAATCTAAGGCAACCACAGTTAGTGTTTCACTGTGCCTGGACTCTGACTCCGGCTTAAATTCCCACATCGGTTCGCTGGGCTGCGACCATTCATACACAACTGGAGTAGTCACCTGCTTGACCAGATTCAATCCAGTCATACTCGGTGCCGATCGTACCAGACTGAGTAATTCAGCCGGATCGAGAATTTCCGTGGAAATTGCCCCATTCATGGCTCCAGCCGATCGCAATTTCCGGGTCAGCGCCCGAGTATCGATCCCGTGAATACCAGGGACATTGTGATGTTCAAGATATTTGGGTAGCGAAGCAGTTGATCGCCAGTTGCTCGGACGATAGCAGACATTGCGGGCGATCGCGCCTCGCACATGCGGAAATGCTGATTCCTCATCATCAGGATTGACACCTGTATTACCCAATTCGGGATAGGTGAACACGACAATTTGACCGCTATAGCTAGGATCGGTTAGGACTTCCTGATAGCCAGTCATTCCAGTGTTGAAGACAACTTCGCCAATGGTCGTACCCATAGCTCCAAACGACAACCCAGAGTAGGATGTGCCATCTGCTAAGACCAGTAATGCTGGCAAGACCGTAGAAACGGACATAGAATTTACAAACGGGTTATTATGGCGCAGCCATTATACCACAAGAATTGCCTAACGTTTCC
>JANNDQ010000104.1:0-1682 GCA_031387965.1 Chamaesiphon sp. OTE_75_metabat_567 | reverse complement strand
TTCACGAGCTAGTCGAGTTCTGTATTCTCGCCAGCCAACGAGATCCATTCGATCCGATGGAGAAGGCGTTTAATGAGTTAGGTAACTACTCTCTCGCCAATACCGAACATTTGCATAGCGATTGGAAACTCTTACGCGAATACCCACTTTCACCGCAGCTACTGGCGATGTCTCACGTTTGGCAATCAGCCGATCGCAAGCTGTATGAAATTGCCGCCAAAGGTGCGCCAGAAGCGATCGCGGATCTCTGTCATTTTACGCCCAAACAGCAGCAAATTCTCACAACGCAAGGTAGTGAAATGGCGGCTCAAGGATTGCGGGTATTAGGTGTTGCCAAAGCATCTCTTTTGGATGCACCGCCGCCATTTTTGCCACCGCATCCAGTACTTACTCCCGAACATTTACCCGATAAAAAACACGATTTCCCGTTTCAATTTCTCGGCTTAGTCGGACTCTCAGATCCAGTTCGCCCAACGGTTGCGGCGGCAATTCAAGAATGTCATACCGCTGGAATTCGCGTGGTGATGATTACGGGCGATTATCCAGAAACCGCTCAAACGATCGCGCGTCAGGTGGGCTTGCAAACGGGAGATACGATAACTGGCGCGGAATTGGATCGCATGAGCGATGCCGAACTTCAGCAGCGGATTGAAAATACCAGTATCTTTGCCCGCGCCGTTCCCGAACAAAAATTACGGATCGTGAATGCCCTCAAAGATAAAGGTGAAGTCGTCGCCATGACTGGTGATGGTGTGAATGATGCCCCTGCGCTTAAAGCCGCTCAAATCGGCATTGCGATGGGGCAACGCGGTACAGATGTTGCCCGTGAATCGGCGGCGTTGGTGTTATTAGATGATGATTTTTCATCAATCGTTCAAGCGGTGAAATTAGGGCGACGAATTTTTGATAATCTCCGCAAAGCAATGTCATATCTAATCGCGATTCACATTCCGATCGCGGGGATGTCGTTGATTCCCGTGTTGTTTAAAGTGCCGTTAGTATTACTACCGATTCACGTTGCTTTCCTGCATCTAATTATCGATCCGGCTTGTTCGATCGTCCTAGAAGCCGAACCCGCTGAAGCAAATGTCATGAAGCGTCCACCTCGCAATCCCAAAGAACCATTATTCGGCAAGAAAACTTTGGGTTTAGCTCTGCTGCAAGGGGGCGGAATCTTGATAATTATTCTGACAGTGTTTGCGATCTCTACATACCGCCAGCAAGGTGAATTAGATGTGCGGGCTTTGACATTTACGACGTTGATCGTAGCAAATTTAGGACTAATTTTAAGCGAAAGTTCTACCTCCCGCCTGAGTCTAAAAATTCTGAAATCACCCAATCCGGCTCTGTGGTGGGTAATTGGTGGGGGAGTATTTTTTATGGCGATCGTACTTTATATTCCATTCTTACGAGAATTGTTTAGCTTTTCCTTTTTACACTCGATCGATCTGGCAATTTGTTTAGGTGGTGGAGCGATTAGCTTGCTCTGGTTTGAACTATTAAAGCAAACTACAAAACGATATCTTAAATAGATCGATATAGATATTCATAATATTATAATTAGCTAAGATTTAGATAGCGGACAATGCCTATCCTACAACCAAAGATCTACTATGAGTCGAATTATTTTAACCACCATTGGTTCACTTGGCGATTTGCATCCTCAAATTGCATTAGCGATC
>JANNDQ010000666.1:0-10274 GCA_031387965.1 Chamaesiphon sp. OTE_75_metabat_567 | reverse complement strand
ATCTGCTGCTCGGAAATCAGATCGATCAATCTAAAACTAGATCCCAGACGGGATTTGGGATCTACCCGAATCTAGCCATAATTACATCCCAATTTGACGACGGGCTTCAAATAGCCCAATTGCCGCACTCACAGAGAGATTAAGACTTCTCACCCCTGGTTCGCTCATGGGGATATATACCGTAGCTGTACACTGCTCTAAAATCTGGGCGGGTAGCCCACTAGTTTCGCTGCCAAATAATAACCAGTCATCAGCTTGAAATTGAAAGTCAAAATGACTATTAGTACCGCGAACACTAAATCCTACCCACCTTCCAGCCTGTGAGAGTCTAAATGCTAGAAATGCCTCGATCGAATCATGAATTTTGAGATCAACATAAGGCCAGTAGTCTAGTCCAGCCCGTTTGAGGTAGCGATCAGTGATTTCAAAGCCTAACGGCCCGACAAGATGTAATTGAGTCCGTGTAGCGGCGCAAGTGCGAGCAATATTTCCAGTATTAGGTGGAATTTGGGGATTGACTAAAACTAACTGAAGCATAAATTCAAAATCGGCTGTCGAAAAAGTAGGATCTAGTCAATTTGGAAGGAAAGAGACAATTCAAATATATATTTCATCAGGGTTAGGACGATCTTGTAGAAATGTTGCAGTCCTTCGTAATATATAGATTTTCTTTATATTTGAACTGACTAGTGAATCGATTGGAATTTTAAATGATTACTGCGATGGATTTTCAGCCTAACTGACAGGCTGGCAGATATAACGATCTAATTCTACTTCTTGCTGTTCGACAGAGGCGATCGCCTGGATCAAGACAGCTTGGGCATCGGGTTCTCGCTCGAACGTCCGTAGCCATTGTTGAGCAGTATTGCCCTCGCGGAGAATTTTCTTCACGGGCGACAGGAAGCAAGCAAAGCCGCGTTGCTTGGCAAATTCATGCACGGTACCGTACAGTTCATCGATCCAGTCGTGAGCGGTAATAGATCGACCATCTTGCCAATGGCGCAAGGTGGCATCGAGACTAGATTTAGCCACTAACATCTCATTCTCGTCGGCAAGTTCGACTAGTTCCTGGGCAGATAGACTACTCATCACTAGCGGATCGAGCTGAGGATCATCGATCAGCTGCCATAATCTCGCTTCAATCAGGCTTGTAACGGCGAGTAAGGCGATCGGATCGATAATTAGGTCACAAATCCTCAATTCGAGTCGATTGAGGTTGTAGGGGCGGCGATCGCCATTAGGACGGACAGCAGACCATAGGTGGCGGACATTTTGCATCGTCTTCTGCTCTAGCTGTTCATTCACCCATTTAATATGGTGGGCGTGACTCTCAAATAAGGGGACGTGCTGGGGTGTTTTGGGAAATAGTCCCCAGCGGGTGGAGTGATAGCCAGTTGGCGCACCGTTCAAGAAAGGTGATGCGGCACTCAAAGCTAGATACAGCGGAGCCTCAACTCGCACCAGCCGACAGGCGCGCATCAGCAACTCTGGATCGCTAATCCCGATATTGATATGCACGCTGGCAGTGACAACATTAGTCCCGTAGGTCTGTTCGATGTAGGTATGATAGGGATTATTCAGATCAGAGCGATAAAACTTGTCGGTGCCGCCCAAGGATAAGGTGCTACCGGGGATGAGAGTATAGTCCCCCAGCTGTTGTAGATAAGCCCGTAACTGACGACGCGGACGGACTAGGGCGCAGAGTAGCCGCTCGTATGAAGTGAATGGTGCGGTGGTATATTCAACATTCCGACTATCTGGCTCAATAATAAATCCATCTAAATCTGCCACAATTCGATCGGATAAACCCACAATCTCTCCTTGAGGAGTGCCTGTGTAGACTTCAATTTCAAATCCTTTGGAAAGTAGCATGGGTTTAGGTATTAGGCTTTAGGTATTAGGCTTTAGGCTTTAGGCTTTGGGCTTTAGGCTTTAGGCTTTAGAATTTGAGCCTGAGGCTCAACCTTCATAAATGATCATAGCGGTTTTGCTTTGGTAATCTTCAATCAATTGTTGGATCTCTCTCTGATGATAGATCTTAGCTGGAATAGGTAAATCTTTATTCCCTAAAGCCTAAAGCCTAAAGCCCTACTTCCCTAATGACCAGCGATCGCCGATAATTGGGGACTAACTGTAAAAATCACAACAAGAGCAGCACAAAACAATGGGAGTGATTTGGGAGATCGACTTTTACTCACGCCCTCTGGTTGATGAGCGACAGAAAAAAGTCTGGGAACTATTGGTGTGTGAAAGTCCATCGACAACCCAGCAACCAGCCGAACAGCTGTTTCGTTACGCTCAATATTGTCCGAGCGATCAAGTCAATTCCTTGTGGTTGGGGGAAGCCTTGCAAGCTGCGATGATTGAAGCGAAGCAGTCGCCCCAGCGAATTCGCTTCTTTCGGCGACAGATGAATAATATGATCACCAAAGCCTGTAAGGACATTGGGATTCCGGCTGCGGCTAGTCGCAGATCGATCGCCCTCAGGCAATGGTTAAGCGAGCGGATGGAGCAATTTTACCCCAGCCAGCCAAACTATCAAGCTGTTAATAGTGCGTCCGTCCAGATGTTTTCCGATCCACCCCAGCCACTCCCCGAAGCGCTGATTGGGGAGAAATGGGCATTTATGAATCTAGCCGCCAGTCAGTTTGCTGATATGAACGAGTGGCAAATTGGGTTTGGGGAAGCCTTTCCGCTCGAAATGGTGGGAGTCACTCCAGACATGCCGATTCCGGGATTGATTCTCTATTCAGCCCGCTCAGTACCGATGGCAGCATGGATGTCAGGGCTAGAAATTGTCGCTGTTCGCTATCAAGCGGCACCACAATCAACGCTGTTGCTAGAAACAGGTGCAAGTGAAAGCTGGATCATTGCTCGTCCTGATAGCGAGACTCAAAAGGGCGCGGCTCGATTTGAAGCTATTAAACAGCAAGCCAAGGGAGTTCACTTTATTGCGATTCAATCAAATCCTGACAGTGAAGAATTTGCTGGATTTTGGCTACTATATGAGTCAGTCGATAGTTAGGATCATAATGGGACTCTGGATGGATAGCACCCATCCGGCTGAACAGATCATTCCAAACCTCAACTCCCCGATGCTCAAATGGATATCGCCGAACAACTATTAGATTTAGCTATTACAGCAGGCGCTCAAGCAGCAGAGGTTTATCAAGCTAAATCCGTATCTCGCCCAGTTTTTTTTGAAGCAAATCGACTCAAGCAGCTAGAAACAGTGCAGAGCGAGGGAATTGCTTTGCGGTTGTGGAAAGATGGTAAACCAGGATTAGCAGTTGCTTATGGTGCCGTTGAACCGAAGATATTAGTTGCCAAAAGTATCGAATTGTCTGCACTAAATGCTCAAGAAACGCCCGAATTAAATGGAGCTAACCGCAATATCTACCCCGACTTAGGGCAGACAATGCCGATGGAGGAACTACTGGCGATGGGAAAAACAGCCATCGAATTAGTCCGCGCCGAATTTCCCGACGTAATCTGTAGCAGCCAGTGGGACTGTGACATGGAAAGCACCAAACTCGTCAATAGTTTGGGCTTGAACTGTAGTTATACTGATACTACCTTGAGTGGCTATCTGGCCGTAGAATGGATTCGCGGCGATGATTTTTTGAGCGTCGGGGATGGACAAACTCAACGCGGGCAACTAGATCCCCTCAAGATCTCTCACAGTATTCTCGAACGATTGCGGTGGGCAAAAACTAACGTCAATCCACCCACGGGTAAAGTGCCAGTTTTGTTTACTGCCAAAGCCGCCGATATGCTGTGGGAGACTCTTAAAGCAGCAATGAACGGGAAACAAGCGATCGAGCAAGCCTCACCGTGGAGTGATAGATTAGGTCAAATTGTAGTTTCACCCTTGCTCACGCTGACGCAAGCCCCCGATTGTGGCCCATTCAGCTGTCCTTTTGATGATGAGGGTTCGCCAACGCGGACTTTGACCCTAATTGAAGAGGGGAGACTAAAGCTATTTTATGCCGATCGGACGATCGGTCGTCAACTCGGTTCAGGCTCGACGGGCAATGGGTTTAGATCTGGTTTGGGTAGTTATCCCACCCCTGATTTAGTCAATTTGACCGTCGCACCGGGCAAGATGAGCTTTTCCGAACTGATCAAACATCTCGATGCTGGGATCATTATCGACCAAATACTCGGCAGTGGTGCTGGCATGTCCGGTGATTTTTCGATCAATGTTGAGCTAGGTTATCGTGTCCGCAACGGCGAAATCATCGGGCGGGTGAAAGACACAATGGTCAGCGGTAACGTCTACACAGCGCTCAAAAACGTGGTGGCGCTTGGTTCAGACATCGACTGGAACGGCCCCTGCCACACGCCGTCGGTGATTGTGGAAGGATTGTCGGTGACGGGGAGAGGGTAGAGGGTGGAGGGTAGGGGGTGGAGAGGACGCAAGCGTTCTCTTCTTTTGTTCTTTACTCTCTACCCTCTACCCCCTACTCCCTAATTTTAAAAGAGAGTTATTCTCAATAAGACTTGCTTGTTGCAAATGAAACCCAAGTCAGATATGATGATAAGTGACTATAAAAATGGGTGATGAGCATGTCAGTTTACACAGCAGACTCTCTCAAAGCGGAACTACATGAGCGGGGCTGGCGACTTACGCCTCAACGAGAAGTTATTCTCAACATTTTTCAGAATTTAACCGCAGGCAAACATCTCAGTGCAGAAGACTTGTATGAACTGCTCAAGCTTGAGGGGCATGATATTAGTCTGTCTACCATTTACCGGACGGTAAAGCTGATGTCGCGGATGGGCATCTTGCGGGAACTAGAGCTAGCTGAGGATCACAAGCACTACGAGATCAATCAACCCTATCACCACCATCACCATCTGATCTGTGTTCGTTGCAATCAAACGATCGAATTCAAGAATGAGTCTGTCCTCAAAATTGGGGATAAAACTTCCAAAAAAGAAGGTTATCACTTGCTTGATTGTCAGCTGACAATTCATGCTGTCTGTCCAACTTGTCAGCGATCGATCTTACCAGTCTAGAATCTAGGTAGGGGCAATGTCTTGTCTCGCTGTCTTGTCGTTTTTTTATTCGGGGGTTACCCCCGAATAAAAACGCCGCTAAACCGTCGGGAAACCCGACATTGGCGGTAGCGAAGCGTTTGCCATGGCAATAGCCTCTCCGTCAGGAGACGCGCGAGCCGCTTCATGAATTGCCCCTACCTAGATTCATCGGTTACCTATCTAGACTTCCGTTTTGGCACTGGACGATCGCTAGCACTACTAGAGATATTAAAAGCCATATTGTATACTAGCTCATTAGTTCGAGCAGACTTGAATAAATCGACCACAGGCTGAGGATAATCTACCCCCAGATTCACACCAAAGCGCTCCTGTTCTACAGGTAAGAGTTTCCACGGCTCATGTACCTTTGCCGCCGGAATTTGGGCTAGTTCTGGCAGCCAATGCTTAACATATTTGCCCTCGCGATCGTAATCTTGAGATTGCTTGCTAATATTAAAAAAGCGAAAGCCCCGCGCATCATTACCTACGCCTGCGGTATAGTTCCAGTTGCCCCAATTGCTACAAACATCGTAATCAACCAATAGCGATTCAAACCATTCTGCACCCATTCGCCAATCAATACCGAGATTTTTTGTCAGAAAGCTTGCCACGTTTTGCCGTCCGCGATTGGACATAAATCCAGTCGCCGCTAGCTCCCGCATATTCGCATCCACGAGGGGAAATCCAGTTTTACCTTCCCGCCACAAGTCGAATCTTTGCCAGTCTTCTTTCCAGCTCAGATCCACACCTTGGAGTCCTGACTGTTGGAAGATCCGCTTGCCATGTTTGGCACAGATAAAGCGGAAATAATCCCGCCACAATAGCTCAAAAATCAACCAGTAAGTCGAATCATTCTCAATTCGGTCATTTTCATACTGTTCAACCTGTTGGTTGATATATCGAGGTGAAAGACAACCCAATGCCAGCCAAGCTGAGAATTTAGAAGAATAATCTGCTCCCAACATCCCATTCCGAGTTTCCTTATATACTCGTAACCGATCTTGCTGCCAGAAATACTGATTTAATCGCTCAATCCCCGCCGTTTCTCCACCATGAAATGCCAAAACCCCACGCGGATCGATCTCGGGAGCTTCTAATCCCAAATCGCCGATAGTGGGCAGTTTACCACCGAGATTTGGTGGTAGTGGTGGCAGACTAGCTGGAACAGGCAGAGGTGCTTGGATCTGAGCAGATTGTTCGAGATCCTTCCGAAATCTAGTGAACAGTTCAGGCACCTGTGGTAGCCCGAAGGGTAAATCATTGAGCTGATAGAGAGTATGACCCCAAAAAGATTTGCAGTTGACATTAATCAGCTTTAATGAGCGTTCTAACGCTTTGCTGACAGCTATTTCTTCAGCTGTAACTTCACTGTGATAGTAGACATCAGTAATTCCTAACTGCTGGACTAGTTCGGGAATAACTACCTCTGGCAATCCACGGCGAATAACGAGATCGCTACCCCGCGCCTGCCAAGACTGCTGTAAATCAGCAACGCTTTCGAGCAAAAATTGGGCGCGAAATTTACCCGTCTTGGGAAAACCAAACTTCGTCTGACCAAACTGGCGATCGTCAAAGCAGTACACTGGAATTACAGCCCCTTGTGTGAGCGCCTGAGTTAGTGGTTGATGGTCATGCAAACGAAGATCGTTCCGGTACCAGAGTAATATTTGTTTAGCAGCCATGATTAAACCAGTTGACAGTTGTGAATACGAGGATCGATACCGCCATTTAAGCTAACACATCCCACCCACAAAAAAGCAGGCATATCGCCTGCAAGTCGTCACTGCTGGAGATCGAAATCTCCCTAGTTTGCCCTGATGGTGCTTACCGATGTTTCACCCGCCGATCGATAATGGTCGATCGTTAAAGGACGATGTGTAAGCTACCGGAGTAGAATGGTTATTGGCATATAGTTTCCAAAAGGAAGCAAGCTCCTTAGCTTTGCTGACCCACTCAGGGGCAATTTGATACATCCGCCGAGGACGACCACGACCTGCAACTTTCTTCCAGTAACCAACAATAGTACCAGAAGCTTCTAAGAACTTGATTGCACTGTACAAAACCGTATCTGACAGGCGATAGGTCGAAGATTCATGCTCTAATCTAGCAATCAATTCAGTACCATAAGAATCGCCTTCGAGTAGAATATCGAGAATATAACAAACCGCCAGCTCCTGATTGAGATAGAGTGGTGGTGGATTGCGAAAAAAGCAATAGATATCTTCAAAATTCATAGCTGTTACCACCCTATAATGTTGGTGTTCATTTATTTAACTCCTCATCTAGCTGGGGGGCTGGATGCGATGTCGATAGCTTACTGCCTTGATGATGCGATCTAAATCTGTCAGAACCAGACAGCATCACAGTTCTTGTGAGCAACGGGGTTGAAAATTTATTTGAGGGAAATATAGATACTCTGTTTTTAGCTTAACTCATTCAATTTACGCCAAGGGATAATTAGTCTATTTTCTGCTGAATTCCTTAATTAATATTTATGTCAGATCTAGAAATTAACGCCAACACGTCACAAACTGTCAAGAAAATCTCTGCGCACCTGCGACGAGTTGGCTGGGCAAGTTTTTGGCTCCAACTTGTTTTAGCAGTGGTTTCGACTTTGATTTTTCTATTTGCGGCTCCCTTCGCGAGTGGTGCGAATAATCCAGGTACGGGTGGTAGCCTGATTTTTGCATTGGGCGGCTTGTTGGTGCTATACGTCAACACTTTTTGGTCATTTCGCTACGTGATGACTTCCCGCAAGCTCAAGAATTCCGATCTTCGACCCAAAAAAGCTGACACAATCAAGCTCGTCCAATGGGGGTTGATGACTTCGATTCTGGGGATGGCATTGAGCGTAATGGGTGCAGAATCGATCGCCGGAACACTTTTAGGTAAATCTCTATCCTCAGCGGCATCATTTGGGATGTTTAGTCCTGATGCTTTGAGCAAGATTATTCAACCTTTAGATATTTTTATCGTACTAGCAAATACCCACACAGTTACAGCTCATTTTATTGGGATCGTTAGTTCGCTGTGGTTACTAAATCAAATTAATCAGCAGGGAAATTAGTAGTCTGCGGTGCAAGTCTAGCTAGTCTTTTGGGGAGATGGGGAGACTGGGCGATTGGGAGAAATGAATGATATCGAGTAGTTGTGAGTTGAAATCAGGATAGCTACTAATTAGCAAATTGGGGTAATACTTGATTCAATTTACCACTGCGATATCCTTCCAAGTCTAGGGTAACATAGACAAATCCAAATGAGCGAAATGTTTCAGTTAGTTCAATTAAATTAGTATCGGCGACAAATTGTTGAATTAGATCTACTGGTAATTCGATTCTTGCGGTATCGTCGATCGATCGAACCCGCACATTCTGATATCCCAGCCGCCGCAGATAAATCTCAGCTCTGCCGACCCGATTTAACTTAGTAATCGTGATTTCTTCGCCGTAGGGAAACCGTGAACTTAAACAGGGTTGAGCAGGTTTATTCCAACAGGATAAACCAAGTAACTTGGCGATTTCGCGCACTTCCATTTTAGTGATGCCTAGCTCCGCGAGTGGGGATCTGGCTCCGCGTTCTTTGGCTGCTTGGATACCTGGGCGGTAATCTTGAAGATCGTCGGCATTAACGCCATCAATCACATATTGATATCCCAGTTTTAGCGCTAATGGCTTGAGGGTATCATGGAGTTCGCTCTTACAAAAATAGCAGCGATTAACTGGATTAGATGAATAGTTTGGGTTGTCCATCTCATGAGTTTCGACAATCTGATGGGCAATCCCAATTGAATTTGCTTGCTCGATCGCATCTGCTAATTCTTCGGGTAATAATGATGGAGATTTAGCCGTAATAGCTAATGCTCGATCGCCTAAAACATCGTAGGCAATTTTTGCAACCAAGGTACTATCGATGCCACCAGAATAGGCGATCGCCGCTCGTTCCATTTCTACAAATAAATTACGAAGTTGTTTTAGTTTTAGGTCTAACATTCGATCTAATTAATTTTATCAATAGCAATTAAAGACGCTGCTATAAATTATATCAAATCATTTAGACTTCAGCCAGTTTTTAGTTTGCAAGTATTTGAATCTACTTGCTGATACCAGCTGAATTAGCTGCTAGAAATTAGCTGAAATTCCAGCGCGAAGAGTTCTGCCTGGACTGTAAATGCGGTTGACTTTTTCATACTGAACATCGGCGAGATTTTCGACATAAAAATTTAGCCCGATGTTCTCGTTAACTGGTACTCGGGCGCTGAGATCCAGGTTCAGGAACGATGGTACAAAACTGGTAGTAGTTTGTCCAGGAGTAGTAAAGAAAGCGCGACGAGTACCGCCATTGTAGTTAGTTAACAGATTAACTTCCCAACCGTTATTTGCATAACCTATTCCCAGTTGAGCAACCGAATAAGGAACTAGAGCTAGTTGTAAACCTTGCTCTACACCTGTCTGAATCTTGGCATCAGTATAGGTGTAATTGAGAAAAGTAGATAATTGGGGTGTTAGCTGTTGTTTCAAGCCCAGCTCGAAACCATTAGTAGCCACTTGTCCGATATTTGTCCATTGAGTCACCGTCGGGCTGATTGCTTGGGTAGCTAAACGATCATTTAAACTGCTCCCAAAATAAGTAATCGTACCGGTGGTGCCCGAACTCAAGGCAAGATCGACTCCGGCTGTCCAAGTTGCGCCTGTTTCTGGTCTGAGGTTGGGATTGGGAAACCAGCCGTGAACGGTATCATATAGATATAACTGGTCTAGTCCTGGGTTTCGGTGTGCGCCAGTTACCGATCCTCTGACAGCAAGACTGGGGCTGATTTCCCAGCGAGAGCCGAGGGTGGGATTGAGATAACTACCAAATTGACTGTTAAAGTTCTGACGAACGCCTAGATCGATCGCAAGTCGATCATTAGGTTTCCAAGTATTGACAGCAAACAGGGCAGTATTAGAAATATTATGATTCTCAACCACGCTATTAAATGCGGCACGAGCGGGAATGGTGCTAAAAGCCGAGCCATCTAGCTTGCGATTTTGGAGTTCGCCACCCCAGCGGAGCGTATTTGTCGGGGTAGTTTTCCAGGTGTGATCGACTTTACCAGTAATCGATTGAGCATCAATGTTGCCGATTCGCACACCCAGACTATTTGGTGCAGTCGAATTAAACTTATCTTGGTTGTAACTAACGGTAGTATTCAGAATCGAACTTTGGTCGTTGGTTAGTTGCGATCGCCAATT
>JANNDQ010000649.1:0-1983 GCA_031387965.1 Chamaesiphon sp. OTE_75_metabat_567 | reverse complement strand
TGTCCAATGCGGATAAACCAAGTCTGGGCATCTGGCACTCTGGTGAGGAGATGTTCCGATGCTGTGGCAATATCGTCTGCGACTTCAAAGGCTCCTGTTTCAATGTCGATCGCCACAATCTTGCCATGATTGCCTTCTTCGACTTGCGATCGAATCTCTAATTCATAGAATGCATCACCTCTTTGGGCAAACTCTTCTTTGCTGTATCGGGGCTGTCGAACTGCCATAGGGTTAGCCTTACTGCTACTTGATGATTCCATTTTAGCTTGGGGCGAGTGATTAACAATCGATCTGACACCGATCGGTCCTATCCCAGTCGATCCTACAATCAGACTCTAAAAATTATTAATTTAATTGATGAGTAGAGCCACTTTCGGCAATATTAGTGCTACCTTAATTAGATGAATGATGACCTCCAGCGTTGGTACAAATCACTCGAATTAGAGCCTGGAGCGACACTAGCCGAAGTGAACCAGGCTTATAAAGATCTGGCGTTGGTTTGGCATCCAGACAGATTGCCCCAAGATAGTCCTAGGTTGCAGGAAAAAGCTCAAGAAAAACTCAAAGAAATCAATAACGCTAGAGATAGACTGCGAGAATATCAAGCAACTCATGCTTGCGTTCCTGAAGTTACCACGGAGCCAAAAGAGGCTGCTGCGGATCGAAGAGCGAGTAGTAACGGTAATAGTACTACTTCCGCTCGTTCGCGGAGCGTCTCCCGTGGAGAATCGCGCAGCACCCCTAGGCGAGAATCTACATCTCAAAATTCCCAACGGCAACAGCCCCGCAGAGCAGCTCCACGTCAAGATCCGCCAGCCGCGCCGCCACAACCACAACCCGAACCATCCCCAAGCTATCCTCAAGCTCAAACCACCAGAAGATCGAATCAACAACAAACCAAGGCACCGCCGCAACGCCCAGATTTGAGCGGCGTAGACTGGAGTGGCACAAATCTGGGTGAGCGAGACTTTTCTGGCAGAAATCTGAGTAATGCCAACCTCAGTTATAGCGATCTCCAAGATTCTTTTCTACATGGTACTAATTTACAGGGTGCCAACCTTCAAGGTGCGAATTTATTTCGAGCGAACTTGTTTCAGGCTAATTTGAGTAATGCTAATCTACGCGAAACTAACTTAGTTGGTGCCGATCTCAGTGGAGCGAATCTGAGCGGTGCCGATCTCAGTGGGGCGAAAATCAGGGTGGGAGTCAGGATGACAGTAAGATTAACTGGGGCAAATCTTACAGGCGCAACGATGCCAGATGGTAGTATTCATGTGTAAGCTTAGTTGAGATACTTCAAGGCAATGACGATCGATACCCCGAATACCCGTGGACATCTACTGACAGAACAGGTGAATGCTAATAGTGCGAATCTGGATCGCCTCAGCACTCTAGAACTAGTGGATCTATTCAACAAAGAGGACCTTAATACCTTAAACGCGATCACGGGTGCCAGACAAGAATTAGCTGATGCGATCGATCTGATTGCCGATTCACTCCGCCAAGGTGGCAGGCTATTCTATATTGGTGCTGGGACTAGCGGGAGGCTGGGAGTACTAGACGCGGCTGAATGTCCCCCGACTTTTTGCACGCCACCGGAGTTGGTGCAGGGGCTGCTAGCTGGTGGATCTGGCGCATTAGTCAAAAGTTCGGAAGGCTTGGAAGATATCGCTAGTGATGGCGCTCAGGCGATGATCGACAATAACATTGGACAGCATGATGTGGTGGTGGGAATCACAGCTGGTGGGACAACTCCCTACGTTCATGGCGCGATCGAGTCTGCTAATCAGCGGGGGGCGAAGACAGTGTTCATTGCCTGTGTGCCAGCAAATCAGGTCTCCAGCAGTGCCGATATTGAAATTAGATTACCTGTAGGTGCCGAGATCTTATCAGGCTCTACCCGGCTAAAATCGGGGACTGTGACCAAGATGGCGCTGAATATTCTCTCAACTGGCACGATGGTAAAGCTGGGCAAGGTATACG
>JANNDQ010000068.1:0-4387 GCA_031387965.1 Chamaesiphon sp. OTE_75_metabat_567 | reverse complement strand
GTATCCAAACTGCCGCTAAAGGCCAGCAATCTCGGATCTGCCGCACCGGGCATCCGCACTATCGCCACATCCACACTGAAGATCGTCTCCGCCCGATCGGATAGAGTGTGCAGACACTCGCCACTCTCAACATCCCATAATTTAATTTCACCACTAAACCCAGCACTGAGCATTTGCTGACCATCTGGGGTGAACTGGATTGTTTTCACAAAATTCTGATGTCCTAAATAGGTAGATAGACAGACCCAAGTATCGGTACAAAATCGAGCGATCGTCAAATCGAAACTACCACTGAGGAGATATTTACCATCGGGACTAAATTTCACAGTCCAAATACTATTAGCATGATGCGTTAACACTCGATCGCAGTTACCTGTTGCCAAATTCCAAATGCGGATCGTGTTGTCATGACTACCACTAGCTAAAAACTGACCATTAGGACTAAAATCCACTGCGGCGATCGAAGAAGCATGACCGACTAGAGTATATATACATTCTCCCGTACCTGCGTCCCAAACTTTCAGCGTTCGATCGTAACTACCGCTAGCAAAATAGCGACTATCGGGGCTGAATGCCACTACCCACACCCAACTTTTATGCACTTTGAAAGTTTGGAGCAACTTACCCGTTCGCCGTTGCCATAATTTAATGCTCTCATCAGCACTACCGCTCACTAAAAATTCATCATTGGGACTGAAAGCTACCGACATCACACTACTGAGATGTCCTCTGAGGATACTCACGATCTCTCCAGAGGATATTTGCCAAATTTTGACGGTGCGATCTTCATGTGCGCTAGCTAGATAAGCTCCATCGGGACTGGCAGCGATCGCATACACAGCATTGGCATACCCGGTGAGCGTTTTGGTACAGACTCCAGTTTGCAGATCCCAGATTTTAGTCGTATAGTCTCTGGCTCCGCTGGCAATTTGATGACGGTGGGGATGATAAGCTACTGCCCAAATACCATCACCATGACCGAAAAATGTTTTGAGACATCGACCAGTAGCAAGATCCCAAAGTTTGACGGTGCGATCGTTGCTGCCACTAATCAGATGCAGGTTATCGGGGCTGAAGGCTAGTGCTACCACCCGTTGTTGATGTCCGTGCAAGGTTTGCAAGCATTCATAGGTACGAGCATCCCAAATTTTGATCGTGCGATCGAAACTACTACTAGCAATCGTCTTGCCATCGGGACTAAAAACGACAGATCGCACCCAATGCTCGTGAGCGATCCAGACGGCTAGACATTCGCCTGTGGCTACTTCCCAAATGCGGATCGTCCGGTCTTCACTCCCACTGACCAAAATTTTCCCGTCGGGGCTAAAATCGATCGACCATACTCGTCCCCCTTCATGACCTACTAATGTTTTAATTAAAGGTACTGTCGCAGCATTATCCCAAAATCGAATTGTCGCATCTTGCCCTCCAGAGGCGATCGTCCGACCATTGGGGTGAAACTTCACGGTATTGACTGAATCGGTATGTTCGGTGTAAGTACTCAAACAATTTCCGGTCGGGACATCCCAGATTTTCACCAAATGGTCGTCACTGGCACTAGCGAGAGATCTCCCATCTGGACTAAAACTCAGAGACATCACCCAAGCTTGATGCCCGCGACAGCACAAGATTTCTTGGTAGTCATCAGCAGACCAGATTTTGATTTCGCCATTGCTACTACCTGTAGCTAATAACCTGCCATCGGGACTATAAGCAACGGAGATGACTGCACCAAAGGTTTCGGCAAATACTGGATCGATAAAATCGGTGGCATTGAAGTTAGTATTGCGTAATTGGACTTCGGCTAAGTATGCTTGCCGCAATGTTAACTGCGAAAAATCCCAGCCTTGTAAATCGATTTTAAGATAGCAGAGTAAGTTTAATAAGTTACCAGCACTATAAGATTCTCGAACATTTGAATGCCGTTCGCGCAGATCGGCGATTAGTTGTCTCAGATGCAATCTAGTTTGTTCGATGCCGCCACAGCTCTGCAATACTTTCTGGGCGATCGGATATAAAATGATTTGAATTTGGCTATCGCGGACATAATCTTTAGCTCTAGCTTCGATGAGGGCGTGGGTGGCGAATAGATCGAGCTTGGAATCAATGATTTCTCGAACGATATTAGTAATTAATCGATCGACCACATATTCCATCACTACTGGCTGTTGAGTCAAACCAACTTCGGTAGATTCGATCGCCGATCGATCTCGCAGGGCAACCAAAGCGGCTTGAACTTGGGCTAAAGATGTCGAAGGTACCATTTTCGGCTGGAGATCGGCGGGTGTAATGCCTTCCCGCACGATCGCCAACCAGTACATAATTTGCTGTTGTAGCAGGGAAAACCGTTCAAATTGTCGATCGAGGAGTTGCCACAAGCTACCAAAAACAGTACTACCTTGGGCTAAAAACGCGGCAGTATCGTTATTAAACAGGTTGTAAATATTGCTGGCAACAATTTTTAGGGCGAGAGGATTGCCACCGAGTCGATCGATTAAAAGCTGTAATTGATGATCGGTGGCGATCGAGCCTTTGTCTCTGAGGATTTGCCTAGCCGCCGCGAAAGGTAGCCCCTGGAGTTGCACCGAGCGGACTGGGAGTTTGGTACCCTCTCGAAGGTTGAATAGTTCCGGTTTTTCGCGACCGCCGATAACTAAACAACTCTGATGTGATTCATCACAAACTCGCTCTAGAAAATAACCATAGCTTTCATAACCAGGGAGATACGAGCCGCTACGTTCGCCGCACTCCATCATCGATTCGACGTTATCGAGCAGAATTAGACAGCGTTGTTGGCGTAGTTGGACTAACAGCTGATCGAGCGAAATATCCGCCACTTCGCCACCACACAGCACGGGCAAAATGTTTTCTAATAAGCTTTTGAGGGTCGGAGCTTGGCGGAGACTGCGCCAGATGACTACATCAAAATCAGCTTGAATAGTTTGAGCGAGTTTGACCGAAAATGCGGTTTTGCCGATGCCGCCGATGCCGAAGATCCCGATCGACCTACAGCGATGTATTGTTACCCATTGAGCGATCGTGTTTATTTCAGTTTCCCGCCCATAAAACTGCGATACATCGATCGATTCCCCCCAATCTCTAACGCGCGGATCGGTTGATTTTCCGTCAATCTTTGTTTGCAGATCGTATCGATGCAATACAGCTTGAATATTCTTTTTAGAGACAGGTTCACCTAGACAAGTAGAGAGAGCTTTCCACAGTTTGGCAGCAACTTGGTTGACATAATCGACTTTATAATCCAGCTTTTCGGCGATCACGGCCGATGTTCCACCTGCCCAGATCTGGCTGAAGATTGCGGCTTGGAGATCTCCCAGTTGGGGTCGATCGGCTGCGACTAAGATTTGGTCTACTAAATCTCGTGCCTCATCGCTAGTCATAGTCTGATGATGTTTAGCTTATAGCAAAAGAATAGATCGATCGGGTAGCCGTCGCAGTAGCTTTCATTACAAAAATTCACAATTAGATCGCAGAAGACCTCATTTTTTCTCATTGACTACATCTATGTCAACAGCCACTCTGTGGCTATATAGCTTCGATCGAGTTATTGCCATGAAAATTTTGATCGGTTTCTGTTATGCTACACCAATTGAATACTTTTGCGCTACTTCACGCTTTTACAGCTTTGCTTTCACAAATTGCAGCTACTAATCTATCCCGCTGTTCTTGCGGAGAAGCCCACTCAAACACAATATCATTCTGTTGTCGAGGTAAAGGTTCTGTATGTCCTTTAGCTCCCGAAAGAAATATCATTGGAATGCCATCAGGGAAAGCCGTGCAACTCCCATCAAATCGATTGTGCTTACAGATAGGGCAACCAATTTTATCGGTCATAATTCCTCAACTTTATAAACGGCGACTTGCTGACAATCGAAGATAATAACGAGAATCCTATTCCGACCAATTTCAACGGCATCATAACCTTGAGACAGCAGTAATTCTGTGACGGCTTTGGACTGAGAATCATCAGAGGGAATATTATTTTCAATCAGAAAATCACCAAAAGCAATACTATCTGAAAATTTCTTGGGCTTTTTGGCTTTAATCTTGGCTGATACAATTGAAGGACGATAGTAATCTAGTGAGTACTCTTTTGCTAGATTTTTCGAGAAAGAAAGATATAAGCCATTTCCATAGCTATTAACCACCTCAGAAGTCAATCGCGCACCTTCACTGACGATCCCACTAGCATTTTCGGCACTAGTCCCATGATAGAAGTCTTGTCCTCGATAGTGGTAAGGTCGAGGTGAGCATTACTGCTTCACCCCTCCTATCCGAAACCGTGCTTGAGACTTTCACCTCACACGGCTACTCAATGTGCTTACCATTTGTCAATACGGGCTTCTAACTGTTTGACTATTAATAAACG
>JANNDQ010000591.1:0-1711 GCA_031387965.1 Chamaesiphon sp. OTE_75_metabat_567 | reverse complement strand
ATATATATATATATTTTACGCCGATCGTGGTGGGGACGACTGTAAATGATAAGACTGAGGTTAAGTCTGGTTTAACTGGGAACGAACGGGTTTTACTCAGTTTTCCACCTGGAACCCGTAAAGCCACTGCGATTACAGGTGGGGGTGGACAGTAGATAGCACTTTCCGAAACTACCATTTGTGGATACTTGAATTTATGCGTAGATCTAACCCACCCCGCCCTACGGGCACCCCTCCGAGGAGGGGATTTACCCGCCCCGCTCTGCGAGGAGGGGATTTATCGGACAAGTCTCTGTTGCGTCCGTCTCGCCGTAGTAAGCGCAAGATTTCGCTGCTGGAAATATTTTTGATGGCAGTGGAAACTCTATGGAGTAATAGAGTTCGCAGTGGATTGACGATGCTCGGCGTAATTATTGGGATATCCTCTGTCATTGCGATTACTTCGATCGGTCAGGGTGTCCAAAAATCTACCGAGTCGAGCATTGCAGCATTGGGTACCAATATCCTCCAAGTCTCAGCCGCCGCAGCGAAAACGGGTGGCATCAGTCAGGGGGCTGGTTCTGCTAGTACGCTCACTTGGGAAGATGCTCAAGCGATCGCCAAACAAGTCCCTGCTGCGACAGCGGTGTCAGCGTTCTTATACCGCCCAAGTGTTCAGGTGGTGCGGGGGAATGTCAACATTTCGATAACTGCCATCGGCACGGATTTAAACTTTCCAGACGTGAGAAATGTCCGACCGGAATCAGGGGTATTCTTTCAGCAGCAGGATTTGGATACAGCCAAAGCAGTGGTGGTAATTGGTGCCAAAGTTCGAGACGATCTGTTTCCTGCGTCAGCAACGGCAATTGGCAGCGATATTCGGATTCAGAGCAAACGTTATCGCGTAGTGGGGGTGATGGAGCGGAAAGGGGCTGTTGGGCTGCAAGATACGAATAATATGGTGTATCTGCCCCTAACTAATATGTCTGCTGAGATTGTCGGTAACAATGCGCTCACAGGTGTGGCAATTAACGGCTTTTGGGTAAAAGCGAGTAATCCCGACCAACTTGAAGCGGCGGAATTTCAAGTGGCAAATGTGCTTCGGCTACGCCATAATATTCGCCCACCCAAAGAGGATGATTTTACTGTCACCAATGAAGTGGATCTGATTAAGACTTTTACGAATATTATGGGGTTGTTGACGCTGATGGTGGGTGCGATCGCGGGTATTTCGCTCGTCGTTGGGGGCATTGGCATCGCGAATATTATGCTAGTTTCAGTAATGGAACGAACGCGGGAAATCGGTCTGCGAAAAGCTGTTGGGGCAACCAGTGGCGCAATCCTGAATCAATTTTTGATGGAATCGATCGTCATTTCGAGTATTGGTGGTGCGATCGGGATTGGATTGGGTGTCGCTCTCGCTTTCACTGTTGCTACGATCTTCAAATGTCCGTTTGTGGTGTCGCTATTGTCAGTGGTGGTGGGTTTTGTCCTTTCGCTGATTGTTGGGGTGTTAGCGGGCGGTATTCCTGCTCGTAATGCGGCAAAATTAGACCCGATCTTGGCACTACGTGGGGATTAATCGACTATGGCAAGCATGATTTCTCTGGAGAACATTACTAAAACCTATCACCTGGAATCGATCGAGGTTCCAGTACTCAAACTGATTAATTTGTCGATCGAGGAGGGCGAATATGTGGCGATTATGGGAGCTTCAGGTTCGGGCAAATCG
>JANNDQ010000569.1:0-6580 GCA_031387965.1 Chamaesiphon sp. OTE_75_metabat_567 | reverse complement strand
GGATTTGCGCGAGATTATGCAGTTCAATTAATGGCTGGCGATCGAGTTGAAATCGATCTAAGTTCTGAGAATTTTGATACTGTTGTCATCCTTCTCAATGCTGAGGGCAAAAGTATCGGTAAAAATGACGATGGCATTGATGGCACCAGTAATTCACTGCTGTTTACCAAAATCAAAGATTCAGGTAACTATATCATCCGAGTTCAAGGTTTTGGGGAAACTAGTAGCGGCGATTTTAAGCTCAAAGTTAGTAAGTTGAAAGAGAAGTGATCTGTCTCACAACAGTTAACGCCGAATAACTGACTCCCGCTGTCCCTTCGCCAGGATGAGTCGAGTCGCCCACCATCCACAATCCCGCCACTGGAATCCGCGTTGCAAACCCAAACGGACCAAAAGTCGATACCCGTTGCCCAATGCCACCCACAATCCCGCGTTCACGAGCTGTATACCGCTCAAAAGTGCGGGGTGTGCCCACTTCCGTGACGATGATATTTTCCGGCGCTAGATCGAAATATTCGCCTAATTTAGCGATCGCCACTCTGGTATACTCAGCCTTGATTGCGGCATAATCCACATTCTCGCCGTACCATTTATTAGGATCGACAAATGAGGAGGCAATAATTGTCGCCTTGCCATCAGGTGCGCGTCCGTCTCCAGCATGGCTGACTGAAACAAACAGCGAATTATTTTCCCCAATTATCCCATCATAATCGTAGAGAAATTGGAGATGGGGCGGGCATCCTGCTGGAATTGCGCTACCTTTTACGCCCAGATACACCACAAATGCGCCCGAAGCCTGAGGTAAACTCTTAACACGCGATCGATAGCCATCAATGGATAATAACGGGATAGGATTAGACTTAGGAGCTGCGTCGCCCAGCAATCTAACTAAATCCTGAGCTGTTACGTTTGCCACCACCTCAGCGGCGGTTTCTGTCCAAGTTGCGCCTGTTTTTTGGTTGCGGATCGTCACACCTGTAACTCCGGCTGCATCACACTCGATCATCTCCACCGTATGCCGCATCAATAACTTACCACCATCCCGCTCCAGGGACGCTACCAGTCGATCGCTCAATACCTGCATACTCCCCTGAAGGTGATATAGTCCCTGCGGTGTCTGAGACACGCCTAGAGCGGTTGCAGCATACAATAAAGCTGTCTCTGCCGCCGTTACCTGAGAGTAAAGCTTCAGCTGTAAGTCGAGAAATGTTACCAGCCGCTGATCTTGGTTCAATCCAAACCACTTGAGCGCGTCGCCCACAGTAGAAAGCGTAAACGGCACAGTAATCAGCGTATCCAACCGTAAAGCACCCACCAACTGCGTTACACCCCACAGATTACGCGGTGGTAAAATCGGATCGCGACTTTGGAACTGCCAGCTAGCATCAAATAATCGCTGCAAGAATTGCCAAAAAGGTTCGCTACCTGGAAACTGCTGCTGACGCTCCGCTTGCCACCGTTCAGGATCGCGCCAGACACTAATCGGCGTAGTTTCGCCTGGTAAAAATACCGCACAAGCAGGATCGCAAGGCACCGCTGGCGGTAGTTCGATTTCTAATTCACTAAAAATCCGATGATGGATACCGCCAGGTTCTAATCCTGCTACCTGAGTCGCCCCCACGTCAAAAGTAAATCCCTGCCGCTTAAATGTAGACGCACAGCCACCTGGAACGATCGCTTGGTCAAATATAGTCACTTCATATCCCCGTTTTGCCAGCAATGCTCCGGCAGTCAATCCCCCAATACCTGCACCAATAACTACAACTTTCGGAAGCGACGAATTCGACATTTGCAAGTAGAAAAAAGATTGACGCTGTTATCTTAACATTTCTACACGAATGGTGAAATGGTTAGAAAGTATAGGGTTGAACCGATAGTGATGTTTGGGAGATCCGACAGTATCCCACATCCACGCCATTACAGAGATTCGATCGAGTGTAGCCAGAACTAGGTACGGTGGTTTCGGCGAATGTGGCGTTAGAATGTGGATGTTGAAGTACTCTACTTTTACTGATTGAATGTCATCCGAGCAAATTTGCGGCTAGTAACAATCATTGCCGTTTATTTGCGAAAACAGTGGAATGCTCATTGTAGATATCGATAGAAATTAGGAGAAAAAAAATGACTTTTAGCTCAATCGCTTCTGACAAAAATCATCTGACAGATCTTAACGTAGTAAAATTATCTAAAATCTCGGTTGCTAGTTCACTGTTGGCGATCGTCGGTTTCACATTATTCCAAAATTTACTATGGATGCAAGCATCACACCCAGCTGAGCTGACTGCTATTCAAAAACAATCTACAGCTACTGTAGTAAAATAGAAACAGTTAATTAGTATGAAAACAAGGGTGGGCAATGCTTACCCTTGTTTTCATGCTGAATACGGTAAGGATAAATGAAAGGATGAACTATACTATTAACCGAAATATCTATGGCAATCTGTGGCAAGCGATCGATCAGCAAGGCTCAAGCTAAGGTGTTAGGAGAATTATTTCATGTGTCTCCCAGTCTATTTATTTAATTAATAGAAAGTGAGAATTATCCCATGTATTTCTATGCAGATTGTAATATACTAAGAGTAACTTATTATTAGGAAATATTGAATACTAAGTTTGGCCCATCAAAATTAATCGCATAACGATTCAGAATATTTCGCCCAACAATAATTTCATCATTGAGAACATCATCAGGGACAGCAATAACTTTTGTTCTGAAGAAGTCTAAACCATCAAAACTCATGCCTACACGATAGGCTATCCCTTGAGACAAACGACCTAAACCTCGAAAAGAGATCGATTGTTGTCTGTCTATTGCTGTAGCCTGAAGTTTGGAAATGACTGTATAAGAAACAATGGTTAAATCTGAGCCAGTATCGAGAATTCCACAATCACAGATAGTAATAATTGATGGATTGCTGAGATTGCTAAAATATGTGGTGACAATCGGTATCGGGGATATGCCATCAACTTTAGTATACGAAAATTCAGGCATTAACCTTGCCTTGGACTGGAACTAGGTGGCAGAAGATACTATTATACTTAGCGATTCTATCCCGAACTAGATCTGTTTCCCACACTCGATCGAGTAAAATATCTTCATCGATATCCGCATCAATTACGTTGCCATCCTCAAACAAGATATACATCCCTGCATACTGTGCGATTAACTCCGGTAGCATCGCATCGAAGAGATCGCTTTGGTTAGTGATATAACTATAAGCCTCTGGACTCCAAAACAGCTCTTCAACTCCATTTGTGGCATTTTGGGTTTGGAGTTGTTGGTATTGTAGATCGATCGATTGAGACAGCAAAGTACTCGGATCTCGATGGGTTTGTTGCCCAATATAGGCAAGTTTTTCTAAATGTTCTGCGTCGATTTGAATATTTATTGTCATCGCTGGAGCAGCCTCTCAAAAGAGAATCGATATTGATGCTTAGATTACTAAGTCTACTTACCTGGATTTTAACATAATTTTTTTGCTCATATAGCGTCATACACTTTAAATAATTTGGCCGATTTCGTAGCTCGATCGCAATTTTACTATTCTCTTCAAGATTGCACTTTGATATCACCTGTTTTCAATGCTTCATATTCTATGATTTCTTCTTGCATTTCCTCCAGTTGACTGCTAAGAGCATCTAATTGAGCTTTTTTGCGTAGTTTTTGATTAGGATCAGACGAGTCTTCACTACTTTCTATTTTTGAAATGGCTTGAATAAATTCCTCAATTCTTGCTTTAGTCGTAATATACTGACGTTCGTTAAATATCATGTAAACCTAAGTGCTATAAAATACTATTGTATTCAGTAGTTCGATCCCAAGTAATCGCATTTTGGGTTTGGAGTTGCTGGTATTTGTAGATAGATCACCTGAGACAGCAAAGTACTCGGATCTCGATGAGTTTGTTGCCCAATATACGCAAGCTTTTCTAAACGTTCGGAATAAATTTGAATATTTATTTTCATCGCTGGCACAGTCTCAAAACCATATACGGATATTGAATACACCCGATCGAGTTCTAGCAACAGTTATATTCTTAGATCCACGACATTCTATCCCACCAGTCACATTCTTTACGATCCAAACATAGAAATCCCCGATTCTAATCTTTGATGGTAATTTAACACCGATAGATTTTCGGATGATACCTGTCTTCTTCATCAACTCTAAGTTAATTTTAAATTCTTTTGTACACTTGTTTCTATACTTTACAGATCTTTCTCTGAGTTGATCGGGACTTAATGGTTCTAGTCCTAACTTGGCTGAATAACTAAGTCTCATATGATAGTCAATCATTTCAGCATAATTAACTTCTGATATCATAGATTCTTGACTTTTGATCACTCTGCTCTGCTTGATTTGTGGAACTTGCTCTACATATTTCTCCTTAGTACTAACATTTGTCAACTCAAAGAATATATCTCCTGTTACCTTATTTACAGTTAGATCGAAAGTAAAAAATTCAAAGCTTAGTGTTGTATATATTTTGTCTACAAAATTATGTGGATGGAATGATGGTGCAACTGCAATTAGCTTAACTGGTTTTCTATAATCTATTCCATTTAATCGTGGCTTATTCTCAATCAATCCATGATAATATCTAGTGAGTTGTTGAACGATGTATCTATCTTCTGTATTCTTTAACTCAATAATAGTCAATTTCCCTTGATTATCTGTTGCTAAAACATCACAAATTTCAGTCCCAATTCTATATTGCCTAGAGATTGGGGATAAATTTAGTAATCTATCTAAGTGAATAAATACAAAATTTTCAAGCTCTGTCTCACTTTTAAATTTAAAATCTCCTTGTTTTGTCTTGATTATTGCGCTCAATGGTAAAAGCCACCTCTTTATGGATCATTACCTAGTCTTCCCATTTATAGCTATAAACACGACATAACTCATCACTCCGATTTCCTCAGTCCCAAAGCAATTATGCTACCAGCCTCAATTGCGACATGATCCGTCATCCAACTGGCTCATAATTTCTGCCACCGACTTAGGTTTCAACTTACCTGATCGCACATCTAATGCTGCTTGCCGTGCATACTCGGTTAACTCAGTTCTACGAGTTTCAGATTTATGTATTTGGATCGCTATTACTAAAGCTTCTTGTTCTTCTTGAGGTAAGTCCAGAGCTGCTTCTAGAATTTGTTGTAGTGTAGTCATAAGTGTTAAGCTGCCGATTTCAGTAAACGATTAAAACCCTCTTGCTCAAAATGTCGATCTGTAGTCAGTGCATTAGCAATACCTCGTTGACGCATCAATACAAAACTATATCAAGAAGCATTATTTTTCCTCGTGATTGCTGGCATATTCTCTTGCTAGATCAGCATCGATGCTCTCATTATCTAGATCTGTATCCAAACCCAGATCTATTTCGCCAAAGTGACGTTCAAACTTTGCTCTCTTTGCCTGCTGTTCGGTATTTGTGAGCAAGCCTGTTAAAACGGCAAACTTCTGTTCTAGGAGGTTTGCCGCTAGAAGTTCTGGTGGAATACCAATACTCTGGGCTTGCTGCTGAATAGCCGTGAAGACTCGATCGTTTAAATCTAGGGTCAAAATTTGGCTCATATATTTATAGCAGTTAATGACTAACATCATTGTAACAGTCACAGTTGTAGGTTAGGTCTAAGAACGAAACCCAATAGCAGCAGGAATAGTGCTTCAAATTAAGACATCGATTCCCGTAATCCCAAGGCTATTTTACTATGCTCTTCAATTTGGGACATCACCTGCCGCGCACGACTGATTACCGTCGGTGGTAAACCTGCGAGTCTTCCTGCTTCAATCCCGTAGGATTTACTGGCTCCGCCTGGTTGGACTTGATGGAGGAAGATAATTTGATCGGGGAGTTCTTTGACTGTGACTTGGTAATTTGCGACGTTCGAGAGGATCGAGGCAAGTTCATTTAGTTCGTGATAATGGGTGGCAAAAATTGTGCGCGAACCAATTTCGGTAGCTAGATATTCGGCGACTGCCCAGGCGATCGATAATCCATCAAATGTAGCTGTTCCCCGTCCAATTTCATCTAATAAAACGAGGGAATTGGGGGTGGCGTGGTTGAGAATGTTGGCGGTTTCATTCATTTCGACCATGAAGGTGGATTGTCCGGTGGCGAGGTCGTCTACGGCTCCGACGCGGGTGAAGATTCGATCGCAAATCCCTAATGTTGCGGCGGTGGCGGGGATAAAACTACCGATTTGCGCCATGATTTGGATTAAGCCTAATTGCCGTAGATAACAACTTTTACCGCTAGCATTTGGCCCCGTGAGGACGATCAGATCGGGATGTTCGACGCTGGGGGTGATGTGTTCGGCTTGTCCTAATTGGGTGGAATTGGGGACGAAGAAGCCCGCGAGGAGGGCTTTTTCGATGACGGGATGGCGACCGTCGGTGATGCGGATTTCGCGGTTGGGTACCATCTGGGGGCGACAATAGCCTTGAGTGGCGGCAATTTCGGCTAAACCGCACAGGACATCAACGGCGGAGACGCTGCGGGCGATGGTGCGGATTAGCTCGGTGTGAGCGGCGACGGTGGCGCGGAGTTCGATGAAGATTTCGTGTTCGACTCGGTTG
>JANNDQ010000550.1:0-1722 GCA_031387965.1 Chamaesiphon sp. OTE_75_metabat_567 | reverse complement strand
GCACGTCTCGCCCAGAGTAGGGCTACAATTAATTCTATTGATCGATTATGAAGCCCAAATTGCATAGTTCTAATCTTCCGCCCAACCTTTGTTCGTAAATAGAGCATCGAGAACTTGGATGCTCTCAGGCTTGTTTTCGTGGAAATCCCACTTTTTCCTATTTTTCAGGCTGAGTAGTTACCATAGAAGCATCCTGGCTATCTTTCTCAAGCTATTCATCTAACTGAAAAACATGACACTAGAGCCATTGGACGAATATCAAAGCCTATTAAGTAAAATTTCTGATGTCTATGTAGAAGGGCAAGTTCGGGCTGTTCAGGCTGTTAATGTCCATTTGCTAGAAACCTACTGGCACATCGGACAATATATCGTGGAGTTCGAGCAGGGCGGAGCGGCTAGAGCTGAATATGGTAAGGGGCTGCTGTCTCGATTGTCTCAAGACCTCGCCCTACTTCATGGCAAGGGTTTCAGCCGCAGTAACTTAACTTATATGCGACTGTTTTATATTCGTTATCCAATATGTGAGAAGGCTTCTCACATATTGAGTTGGTCGCATTATGTCGAACTGTTGAAGATCGATAATGAGTTAGAGCGCAGCTTCTACGAGCAACAAGCGATTCGAGAACGCTGGTCTGTGCCAGAACTAAAACGTCAAAAGTCTGCGGCTCTATTTCTAAGATTGGCAGCGGGTAAGGATAAAGCGGAAATTATCAAGTTGTCCCAGCAGGGGCAAGCGATCGCTAAACCGACCGATATCTTGCGCGATCCTTATGTGTTTGAATTTCTGAAGATTCCCGAACCCTATTTACCCTCAGAGTTGGAATTAGAAACATTACTGTGCAACCATTTACAGCAATTCTTACTGGAATTGGGTAAAGGTTTTACCTTTGTCGGGCGACAGTATCGAATCACGATTAACAATACTCACTACCGAGTCGATTTGGTGTTCTACCATCGGATTCTCCGCTGTTTTGTCTTGATCGATCTCAAGATTAATGAGGTGCAGCACCACGATATCGGGCAGATGAATATGTACTTGGGCTATTTTGCCAAGGAAGAGGGGATTGAAGACGATAATCCGCCGATTGGGTTGATTTTGACGAAGAATAAGGATGAATTATTAGTTGAGTATGCAACCTACCAGATGAGTAGTCAGCTTTTTGTCCAGAAGTATCAGCTTTATTTACCCAATGAGGAGGAGTTACGGCGGGAGTTAGAATCGATTGGTCAGTTAACAATTGACAGTGCAGAAGATTAAGCGAAGTTAGCACTCAGCCGAGGAGCTGTTATCGCTCACGCCAGAAGAGGTCGAGATCGAATGTTTATTTTACTTACCCCGATCCGTTCGTTCCCATAGCGTACCGAGGTAATCGTATCAACTATAGAGAAGAAAAACAGATCGTGAATAACCATTACACTAAAACAATTCAGCTCAATTTAGACCTCCCATTAGATCGAGAAATAGCGGAAATCATCGAATTATTTGAAATGATTAAGAATGGTAGCCCAGTGTGGGATTGCATCAATAAGATCGAGATCCATGTCAAACAAGTCCAAACAATTAGAGTCAATCAAATTGTCGGGCGTGAATTTGCAGAGAACTTTATAGACCCCGACAGCAATCCCTAAAGTGTATGATATATGATAAAATCGTTATTTTTAAACAATGAAGAATATTGACATACCCGCGCCCAAATTTGAGCTATACGAACTCGTCACCCT
>JANNDQ010000547.1:0-2557 GCA_031387965.1 Chamaesiphon sp. OTE_75_metabat_567 | reverse complement strand
ATATTTGTTTTGCTGTCGATTGTTGGCTTCGGCTGAGGTTGGATTACCCCCCAAACCCTGCTTGTAAGGCTAACGTGTGGACTTCGTTTCGAGAGCCAAATCCCCCAATCCCCTTGGAAAGGGCTTTCAAAGTCCCCCTTTCCAAGGGGGTTTTAGGGGGATTTCTAGATTAACTACTCAATACTTTTGCATTGATAATTGCTTCTGGATCTAGCACCAAAACTAGTTCTTGTTCCCGCAGAATCCAGCCATGCAAATAGGGAGTAAAAGCTGGGTTGAAACTGCCGATTGGCGATTCGATTTCTTCTTTGGCAAACCGAGTTACGCCGAGGATCGATCGAACGGCGACAGCCAGTGGTGTTTGCCCGACTTTGAGCAGGGCGACATCATAGCTGTGAGCATGCCTGTCGATCGGTTCCAATCCCAGGATGTCTGGCAGATCCACCAACCAGAGCAAACTACTCCGCCGATTGAACAAGCCCATAACTGGCGCAGGTAGATTGGGAATCACCGAAATCCGCCCAGCGGGTAAAATGATCGCTTCCTGCGTTTGCAGCATCGGTACAACTGCGGTAGTCTGACGATCAAGCTCGAATCGCAGAAACATGTCGCCAGTGGTGCGGCTTGAGCGTTTGGTTGGGGTGGCAGTGGTCATAGTTAGGCTTTGGGCTTTAGGCTTTAGGCTTTAGGGTTAGGACTGGATGGTGGGCAGCTAGTAGTAAAACTGTAGGGTGGGCACTGTCTTGTCTCGCTCAATCTGGAGGGAACCTCCAGGGCGCAAGCCGCTGCCCACCATCTAGATTTCAGCTTAAAACTGTTATCTAGATTTCACCATTCACTAATTAGAAACTGATTTAACCGCGTTAATAATGTCATCCTGCGAGTAAGGCTTGGTGACATAGACATCTACACCTTGTTTCTTACCCCACAACTTATCTAGATCTTGACTACGAGAGGTACAAGCAATCACCGGAATTTTGTCAGTATCAGGATTTTTTTTCAAAGTCCGACAAAATTCAAATCCGTTCATCCCTTCCATCACGACATCAGTAATCACAACATCGGGCTTTTCTTTTTCGACTAAACTCAAGCCATCTTTGGCATTATTAGCAGATATAACTTGGTACCCATTATCTTTGAGATAAAGAGTCATTAATTGCATTTCTGAAGGAGTATCTTCAACCACTAAAACCTTAACCATTTGCTGTAATTTCCTAAACTTAGAGTCTGTGTTAATTTGATAAATTTATAATGACTAATTGTGTTCTGCCATCAGATGTCTGGAAACCATTTCAATCAATCCGGTCTGGGTAAACGGTTTGGTCATGTAGTCAGTCGAGCCAGCCATTTTAGCTTTGGCCCGATCGATGATCCCCGTATTCCCAGTTACCATCACGATCGGGGTCTTCTTAAAGGCTGGATGTTTACGCAACATCGAACACAATTTATAACCATCGATCGTCGGCATCCCCACATCTAATAAAATAATGTCAGGGTTGATCCTAATGATTTTCATCAAGGCTGTACCCGAATCAACAATTGGAAACACCTTAAAACTATCACCGTCTAAAAAGCGATTGATCTCACGTAAAATTGTAGGACTATCATCCACACAGGCGATCTTATAAGTTGTTTGGTCGGTGAGATCTCCAGTGAGACTACTGCTATTTTCCGGTTTGACCGCAGCGAGAGTATCGGTTACCGACACCTCATTTTCATTGAAGCGATCGCGCTCCATTCCAGCTGCATAGAGTTTGTGCAGTCGATCGAATGGTGGCTGGGGTGGCCGCAAACCGACGATTTGATTATTAATCAATCGATGCAGGTTATTTGCTACTGTCAATTCATCTTGTTTCAGCAGTAAAGATAGCTGGCGGAAGCTAAATCCAATCAAGATTTTGCTCAACTTTGCCTTAATATCTGCCGTTAGC
The DNA here is from genome assembly GCA_031387965.1 of Chamaesiphon sp. OTE_75_metabat_567. GTDB lineage: Bacteria > Cyanobacteriota > Cyanobacteriia > Cyanobacteriales > Chamaesiphonaceae > Chamaesiphon. Next base: position 626 of record JANNDQ010000547.1, on the reverse strand, counting down.
AATGGATGCTCAACGTTCATCAGATAGGGACGTTGATATGGCGACTGAATTGCTGGTTGCAGAGCTTGCCAAGCTTGTAATTCTGTTTGACATTCCTTGCTGACAAATAGGAAATTCCCACTCCACCAAATTGGGAAGGTAGTCTCCCGTGCTAGTAATTCGCTCGTACCAGAAGTAATCAACAGATAGGACTGAAGCACCTCTTTACTAATGCTCTTGACCAGGATTCCCGCAGTCTGCTCAGTAATGTGACCCTGGGCAATCAGCCAGCGAATTGCCTGATAATCTAGACTCGGATAGGTCGCTTCTAAATTAGCCTCCTTTAACTGCTCTCGCAAATCGGTATAAACCTGATTGGCTAAGACAATCGGACTAATCCGCCGCAAATGCTGCTCCAGTCGCTCGATCGGTTCAAGGGAATGATTTGCATAAAATAGTTTACCCTCATAGAAGTAGAGTAACCACACAACGTCATTGGCAGTAATCCGTAAGCAACCTTTAGCCTGGGAAGTAGCTAACTGTTCTAATAGCTTAATGGGGTTTAATGTAGTTTCTGGATCGGCAACGCTGCTAGAACCCTGATTCATGGCTCAAACTCATAACTTAGTGTACTGAAATTAACAAAG
>JANNDQ010000538.1:0-12205 GCA_031387965.1 Chamaesiphon sp. OTE_75_metabat_567 | reverse complement strand
GGTATCAAATCCAGTAATGGTGACGCTACCATCACCACCTTCTAGGACAATCTTATTGTTGCCGCCACGGATTCTGATTTGATCCTCACCGACACCAGCATTGATGATGCTGTTACCCAAGAGTGCGAAAATTTGGTCATCACCCGCTCCGGTAGAAATAACGCTATTGCCCTTCCCGACGAAAACTACGTCATCGCCGCCACCCGCAAGTACGCGGTTATTACCATCGCCAGCATCGATGAAGTTGTCGCCGCTACCAGCATAAATGACATCATTGCCAATCCCAGTCTCGATCAAGTCGTCTTTGTCGCCAGCCCGAACTAAATTAGTGCCGTCACCTGCGAAAATATCAACTTCGACATTATTGCCTCCGTCGATGATATCATCGCCAGCACCTGTAGTAGTTGAGCCACTTTTTGCCGTTGTATATGTTGCTGCCATGAGAGTTTTGATTAATTTGTGAAGAGAGTTGTCAGTTGGATGGTTGTAAGAGTTTTGGCGCAATTCGATCGCTCATCAACTTTGGTGACTTACAATTTAGGTAGTTATTTAGTTTTGCGACTGACAGATCCTTGTAGCCCCAAATAACTAGAGTTATCAGGATACCTAGGGTCGTCGGTCAGCTTTTTGTTCAGTTGGCTCGTTAGTGGAAAATTCCGCTTAATTCATAGTCAGCCTGTACCTAGCATTGCTTTATTGCTAAAGAATATCATTTAATATAGCATCTATCTGAAATTGCTGGACAATCAGTTCGATAAGAATTTCCCCAGTTAGAGTCAGTCAATCCATCAGAATTAGTAAAGTTGTCCCCTTCCACATTGCCTAAGTATCCTGGCTGAATCAGTATAGCTAAGAATACAAGCTTTGCTAGCTAACCTTTTGAGCTAATTTACTTTTTCTAATCATGCCTAGAGTCTCGATCGATTCTCCGTACTTAGTTCAGCTATTATGCTGATGACACTGAAACTAGACAGCTTGTGAGATACACTACGGTTAAGTGCGATCCCGACCAACTTTGGATCAGGCTATTAATTTTATTAACTTAACTTAAATTAAAATAATTATCATTAACTTTTGCTTAGCTGAATCTACTCAGACACTATTGCTGAAAAAGATACCAACAATTGTTGGCATGGATAGACTATTGACAGAGCAGAACTAAAATTGCTACCAAAAACTTAATTTTATTCGCAGTACTTCGCCCCTATTAGTACCCCTACCGATGACTTCCACCCAGACTAAAATCTACGATTTTTTTGCCAATCTTCTCCCTTTTGCTCAGTTATCAAAGGAGGAATTGTCAACTTTAGCCGATCGATCTGAGTTTACACGGTATCGGATGGGGCAGACGGTACTGATGCGGGAACAGCTGCCAGCGCAGATTATCATTGTCTATTCTGGACAGGTGCGGTTATTGGCTTACAATCCCCAGAATCAGATGCCCACGACACTGCAACTATTAGAGAAAGGTGAAATTTTGGGTTGGGCTGGAGTAGTCCGAAACTTGCCATGTGAAACAGCAATTGCATCTACTGAAGCCGTCTGTATTAATATTCCGGTTGGCTATTTTCTCGAACTGATCGATCGCACACCCCAATTAGAGGCATTATTCTACTACGGTACACCCTCGATCGAAGTTTATGATCTGGTATCGCAGCATGTGCAGATGCGCCCCGATTGTGACGTGATCTTGAAATCTTTTGGGGCTGAAGATCTGCGTGAACTTGCACTCAAACTCGCCCCGCAAACGACGATTCGCAATCTTGCTCCAGGTAAATTGCCAATTTCCGAGCTAGATCCAGATCGGAGTTGGCTAGTCAGTACTGGCGAAATTGCCGATCATCCTGTTGGTAGTTGTATTAATCCTCAAGATTATCAACCCAGCGCAGTTTTAGTAATTAGTAAACCTCATCTGGCAAGGTTGGTTGGCGTACCATTACTAGAAGTTTTCGACGCAACAACAGGAGTATACACGACAGATCCCACAACTGGTTTGAGTGCATTTTCACCGACTAAATTGGGCATCCCCTACGCGCCGGATCGACCAGTAGCCAATGAACCAACCGAATCAAGTGATGATGATACAGCCGTTAATCGGCGCGTTAAGTACCCAATTTTCAAAGGGCGAGGGGCACTAGACGGCACGACAGCCTGCTTGAAGATGATTGCAAAGTACCTCAAAGTACCTTTTCGTCCCGATGTGGTGGGGCGGTTGCTGAAAAATCAGATCAGCAGCACGGGCAGCATTCCCTTACAATTATGCGGGGCGATCGTCGAAATTCTCGGTATCAATGCTCAGATGGTCAAAATCCCAGCGACAGCCATCGTTAAGCTGCAAGCGCCACTATTGATTCCGTGGCAAGATAGTTTTGCAATTATTTATCAGATTACGCCGCAAGAAATCACCCTCGGTAGTCCCGAAACGGGGATTCGTCGGCTCAAACATACGGCGTTTGCCGAAAATTGGGGTGAAGTTGGCGAGGTACTATTACTCCAGCGGAGTAATGCCGCTACTCAAGAAAAGTTTGGGATTAAGTGGTTTATTCCAGCGATTAAAAAGCACCGCAGGGTGTTAATTGAAGTTTTAATTGCTTCTTTATTTGTGCAGATCTTTGGACTCGCAAACCCGTTATTAACTCAGCTAATTATTGACAAAGTAATCGGTAATAATAGTGTTACGACGCTGAACACTTTTGGGACGTTATTAATTATCCTCGCAGTCGTTGAAGGGATTTTAACCACTCTGCGCACCAATTTATTTGTCGATACTACCAACCGGATCGATCTTGCCCTTGGTTCCGAAATCATCGATCACTTATTTAGATTACCGCTCAAATATTATGAAAAACGTCCCGTTGGTGAACTCGCGACGCGGATTAATGAACTTGAAAATATTCGTCAATTCCTGACTGGAACGGCGCTCACCGTTGTCCTGGATGCGATTTTCTCGGTGGTGTATATCGCCGTGATGCTTGCCTACAGTTGGCTGCTAACAATCATTGCCCTCGCCACACTCCCAGCATTTATTCTGCTTACTTGGATTGTCTCACCGATCGTCCGGGGCCAGCTGCGTACTAAAGCCGAACGCAATGCTGAGTCACAGTCCTACCTGGTCGAAGTGATCGGTGGGATTCAAACTATTAAAGCTCAGAATATCGAATTGCGATCGCGCTGGCAATGGCAAACTAAATATGCTCGCTATGTCAGCGCTGGATTTAAAACTGCACTGACATCTACTACAGCTGGATCGATTAGTGGCTTTTTAAATAAGTTATCAGGTTTACTGTTGCTGTGGGTGGGAACGTATTTAGTCCTAGACAAGCAATTATCCTTAGGTGAATTAATCGCCTTCCGCATTATTGCTGGTTATACGACCCAACCACTATTGCGACTGGTACAATTGTGGCAAAACTTTCAAGAAACTGCCCTATCGCTTGAGCGCTTGAGTGATATCCTCGACACTCCTAAAGAAGTAGATGAAGACAATATCAACAACATCACCATGCCGCTAATTGAGGGACATGTCAAAATCGAAAATCTCACCTTTAGTTTTCCAGGGACTAATGTTAATCAGCTCAATAATATTAGTGCTGAATTCCAAGCGGGGCAATTCGTCGGGATTGTGGGATTAAGTGGCTCCGGTAAAAGTACCTTAATGAAACTAATTCCTCGGTTATATGAGATCAACTCTGGTCGGATCGTGATCGATAAGTATGATATTACCAAAACGGAACTCTATTCCTATCGCCAACAGATTGGGATGGTACTCCAAGATACCCTGTTATTTAGCGGTACCATTCAGGAAAATATCGCCCTGACTAATCCCGATGCGACATCAGAAGATGTGATTGCTGCTGCCAAAGTTGCCGCCGCCCATGACTTTATCATGGATCTACCCAATGGATATAATACTAAAGTCGGTGAACGCGGTTCTTCCCTCTCTGGTGGGCAACGTCAACGGATTGCGATCGCCAGAACAGTGCTTCAGCAACCGCGAATGTTAATCTTAGATGAGGCAACTAGTGCGCTAGATTACGACAGTGAACGTCAGGTTTGTGCTAACCTAGCAGAAACTTTCAAACATCAAACTGTTTTCTTTATTACTCACCGCCTGAGTACGATCAAGACTGCTGACGTTATCTTAATGATGGATCAAGGATCGATCGTCGAAAAAGGCACACACTCAGAATTGATGGCATTAAAAGGTCGTTACTACTGTCTCTATCAACAGCAAGAATCTCAAGTTTAAAGAGGGTAGAGGGTGAATGTTGCTTTAGAGCACCCCCATACTCTCCACAAATCTCCACCCTCTACTCCCTACTCCCTACCCTCTACCTTCATGATTACCCCCAACCAGCAACCAAATCGACCAGACAAAGATCCGAGCAAACTGGCGAAACGGAAAATCGAACCAAACCTCCGTAAAGTAGAGCAACAGCAGATTGAGACATATCAGGCTGAAGAATTCCAGCAGACAGTTGTCTTTCAGCAGTCACGAGTTTGGTCGCGAGGAATTGTTTGGACGATTTTGGGGATTACCACGGGTCTAATCGCTTGGGCTTGCTTGGCACCGCTTGAAGAGGCTGTTACCGTCCAGGGGAAGCTCGAACCACTAGATAAAGTTAAAGATGTGCAGGTGCCAGTTGGTGGCGTTGTGAAGCAAGTCTTGATTAAAGACGGGGATAAAGTTACCGCAGGTCAAAACCTCCTGAGCTTGGAATCTACAGTTCCCGAAGCTACACTAGCCTCGCTCCAGAAAAATCTTGACTCAATGACTGCGGAAACCCGCTTTTATCATAGCTTGCTCGACCAAGGCATTGACAAAGTTCAACCCCAAGCACTTGCGAAGCTCAACGTCCGCCCCGAAATTCTCGCCCTGACAACTAGCCGGAGCGCTCTAGTTGCCGAAAACAAACTTTATAATTCCGAACTGAGCGGTACAGGTATTGCCACCCTCACCCCCGCTCAACAGCAGCGATTACGATCGAGTGTAGATGAATCTGACACCCGCAAATCATCTAGTCAGTTAGAAATCGCTCAAGTCCAAAGACAGATGAGTGAAAATCGGGTGCGCCGTCAAGGCTTAGTTGACAGACTAGCTGAGTTCCAAGCTAATATCGCTAGTATCAAAACTGAAATTGCCAGCAGCCAAGAAAGTCTAGCTACATCCCTGAGTCAAATTGATCGCCAAATCGCCCAAAATCAAGCGAAGATCGCGGCTAGTACCAAAACATTGAAGATCAATCAAAATATCCTGTCAGGACTTCGCCCTGCTGGTGCTGCTGGAGCGATTGCTCGGACTCAGATCGATCGTCAGGAGCAAGAAGTAGTCAACCGCACCAGCGAATTAGAGCAGTACAATCAAGAACAAAGTCGCCTCGAACTCGAAAAAAATCGCCTGACTTCTACCGCTAAATCCGATGCCCAGCGTCAACAGCAGCGGATACAGGAACAGCAGCAGCTGTATGGACAGCGCCAGTCTGAAATCAGTCAGCTCGATCAAGAACATGCCAGACAACAGCTGAGCGCCACCCAGGGTGCTGCTAAACTCTCAAATAGCAATGCGCTCAATCGCAAAGAACTATTTGCTAAAATTGCCAATAACGATAAGGGAATTGCAGAAATTGATGGACAATTAAATAAAACCATCGTCGATCTTGATCGCAAAGTCGCAGATTTAAATGGTCAAATCAGTCAAGCAAAACAAAATCTCAAGTATCAGAATATTACCGCACCTGTGAGTGGCACGATCTTTGAACTCAAAGCTGGGACACCAGGATTCGTCGCTACTTCGAGTGAACCAGTTCTCAAAATCGTCCCTAATAACAACTTAAACGCTAAAGTATTTATTAGTAATAAAGATATCGGCTTTATCAAACCTGGGATGAAAGTTGATGTGCGGATTGACTCTTTTCCCTTTAGTGAATTTGGTGATGTTAAAGGGACAATCGTTTCGATCGGTTCTGATGCTCTCCCTGCCGACCAAACTCATCAATATGAGCGGTTTCCAGCCACAGTTAAGCTAGAAAAGCAAAATATTACCATCAAAGGTAAACCAGTCACCCTCCAATCAGGGATGTCCCTCAGCGCCAACGTCAAAACACGCGATCGAACAGTAATGAGTATCTTCACCGATCTAGTGATGAAACAAGGCGACTCACTCAAAACCATTCGCTAAATTAGCCGATTCAGCACAGTTAACCTTTAAACAAGGAAAATATTAGTCAATTAGCTACTAGACACAGATTAAATTAGTGTGTTATAATTGTGTAACGCACGCTGGCGTAGCTCAGTTGGTAGAGCAGCTGATTTGTAATCAGCCGGTCGGGGGTTCGAATCCGTCCGCCAGCTTTTATATAAAGGCTTTCGAGCTTTTCTAGTCAATTACAAGATTGTTTGTAATTTAATCAGATAATATTACAGGCAGAATCTAGGTTCTGCCTGTAATATTATCTGCACCTATCCTCTAAACTGTTGTTGATAAGCGAGATAAATAGCTTCGATCGTCAGGTGAGCATCGAGCGTTGGTGGGCTATTAGCAAGATCGATGCGCCTTAGTAATTGATGCGCTAGGCGATCACTGACTTGATTTCTGCTAGCTGGATCTAGGACTGGATAACGGTAGAGATATTTGCGGATCGTCGCAAATTCATCGGGCGTAATTTTGACAATCTTGCCAATTTCAATTAATCTTGCCGCTAGATCTGTCGCTGCTGAGGAAATTACCAGCTTTTGATTCGTGACTGCTTGTCCTTCCTGGATCAAAATTGTACCCGCAATCCAATCGCCAAGCCGCTTTTCTTGAGCGGTAAAAATAATCGATAGAAGTCCAATACAGAATAAATCGTCGATCGGTCTTAGGAGCGATCGCAAGATTGATTGTTGGATGCCAACATTTCGACCATCTTCCCTAATCACCCTAATTTTAACGTATTTCTTGCCAGGAGTTTGTCCGCGCCACAGTGTTTCAAACAACACGAAATAACCGATATAGACCCCAAAGAAAATTAAAATTTGGATTGCCGAAAACCAAGGTCGAATTGTGTCAGATTGAAGCCAAGTTAATTGGGTATATAAAAAACCCCAACTTAACAATAGCAAAAAGAGTGTCAAACCCCAAATCAGGTAGTCAACAATTAGGGCATAAGTGCGATTGCCGATGCCAGCTAGGACAAATTCTAATTCAACACTTTCTGGTGTTTGGGATTTAACTCGGTTTAAAAATTTCATATTTTCTAGGAAATATTGCCTAAATAATCAGATCGCCACCTTCCCGTCGATTTCGTAAATCATAGTAGATGATCGCTTTCATTGCTTGCCAAAATGGCATCACAAATATTTCTCCTAGTAGGTTGAGGATAAAACCGATTAAGATTAATCCGCCACCAATAATTTGGACTGTTGGATCTGTAGAAACTCCTGGACTAGCCATGATTTGACCAATGAAAGAAGGCATGTTACCAATTAGATTAATTGGGATGGTCATTAAAAAAGCTATTGTAATAATTAACACCACTCTACCTGCTGCCGCTGTAGTCAGCCGCTTGCTGCGACCGATGCTAAAATTAGCCGAGACATTTGGCTCGATCGCAAGTGGTAATTCAGCTACAAACCAGTAAGCATAGTAGCGAATCAAAATTGCAATCCAGACTAAAAATAAACCAATGGTTAGCAAACCGAGCGATAAACTAACCCAGAAAGTCTCAACTGAAATTTTTAATCCATACATCAGCAGTCCCACAACTGCTGATAGCCCAAGGACCAAGACAAAACTGCTGATAATTGAGACTAGAGATAGATACAACGCTAGTAGCCATGACAGCCCCAGAAAAGCCCATGTGCGGGGTTGTAATTGCTGCGTGGCGACTTGGACGGTTTCCGGCGCATCAATTAGATCTTGATAAGCTAGCCGACAAATCACAGCTCGATTGGTATTGTATTTAGCCAAAAAGTAGAGAGTTACACCAATCCAGGCAAGAACCACTGGAATAGTTATGAACCACTGATTGGTTAACCCAAATAAAATACCTCCCAACGCTACCCCGGCGACGGTGCCAACCACGATCGCAATTCCCCACCCAGTTGCTCGTAAAGATACTTGCAAATAACGTTTAAAATTAGACTTGTATAAAGTCGTACCCGTCGTGATCACATTTCCAATACTCAGAGTTCCAACCAGATCGGAATTACTTTTTGCCATTTATTTAAAGAATTGCTGAACGCCAGATAAATTCGCGGTGTCGCGAATTACCAGAAATACACCCAATCCTAGCAGTAAAAACAAACCTGTTTGCATTACAGTTTCTTGTAATTTAGCTGGTAACGGTTTACCAAGCAATCCTTCAAAGATTAAAAAGGCCAATTGACCACCATCTAGAGCAGGTAATGGCAAAATATTCATTACTGCTAAGTTAATGCTGATTAGCGCCCCAAATTGTAGCAGTCCAGCGACATTATTAGCCGCGATACTTGAGCCGATCTCGACAATTTTGATTGGTCCAGCAATTTGAGTAGCAGTTTCACCAAAATTAGTGACTAATTGACCCAAACCTTGGACGGTGAGGACAATTACTCGTTCAAATTCGGTGGCTCCCTTGGCTAAAGCATCGATGAAACTGACGGATCGATCGATAATAATATCGGCATTGGGCGCGAGTTTGACCCCGATTTGCCCTTTTCCTTCTGGGTTCCCATCCGGTGTGACTTTGAGGTCAAATGTTTTGGCACCGCGTTGAACTTGGAAGGTAATTGGCTTGGCAGCGTGATCTTGAATCTCCGCCATTAATTTGACGATTGCGGGCTTGCCCTCGCCTAATTCTTGTCCATCTACTGCCAGAATCGTGTCCATCGCCTGAATGCCAGCTTTACCCGCAGCAGTACTGATGGTATCGGCAATCCCCGATACCACCACACCAGGATGATAGTTAATTTGTTGAAAGCCAATCACGCTCACCTGGACAACCAGCAAGAAGTACGCAAACACCAGATTGGCAATTACGCCCGCACTGATGACGATCGCTCGATCGAGCAGCGGCCGATTGCCGAGTAGATTAGGATCATTAGGTGGAATATCACTGTCAGGATCGTCATCAGGAAAACCCACAAAACCGCCCAAAGGTAGTGCGCGCAAAGCGTACTCAGTCTGTTTACCTTGATACTTTAAAATCACTGGCCCAAAGCCGAGGGAAAATTTGTTGGCATATATGCCTTGTAACCTGGCTGCCAAAAAGTGCCCCAACTCATGCACGAAAATTAATATCGCTAAAACGCCGATCGCTGCCAATGTTGACATATTTTCCCTTTTTTAACCTACTGTCCCTATTTTAGTCGGGGACGGGGAAGGGGGAAAGGTTAAATGATATTGTACTTCAAATGAATAGTGAATAACCTCATTGGAGCGAAGCAGATCCCATCCTCAAACACGTCTAGCAGAGTTCTAACCCTTTAGCAGGGACAATTCATGAATTTCCTCTACTAGAGAAATCGGATGCTCGATCCCACAGATTTTTTAGGAAAACTATAGTCAAGTCAGACCGCAAATGCTAAACTGATAGACTGCAAAATTTAATCAAAATTTCCAGTATTCATGACATTAACCCAAGAACGTAAACAAGAAATAATGGCAGCACATCAGCTGCACGCAACCGATACAGGTTCTTCCGATCTGCAAGTAGCCATGCTAACTGAAAGAATCAATCGTCTGAGCGAACACCTTAAAGCGAATAAAAGCGATCACGCTTCGCGCCGAGGTTTACTGAAAATGATCGGCCAACGCAAGCGTCTATTGGCATTCATCCAGGCTGAAAGTGTCCAACGTTATCAAAATCTAGCTGATAGCCTCGGTATCCGTCGCGTCAAAGACTAGTAGCTAGTAAGTGGTGGCTAGTGACTAATGAATCAACACTAGTAACTAGTAGCCAGTAGCTGGGAAAAGCGACACCGTAAACTTTGAATCGTGCTAGTGTGGCACATCCTCCTACCGATACTCGATCGATCGCGAGTAACTGATAATTATGCCTGCTGAAAAATCCCGCCCATCGGTGCCATTTGAGCCGAAAAATAGTAATAAGCAGCGCAAACCCGCAGCCAAAAAAGGCACGCCAATTGTCAAGCCCGATCCAGCACCAGCACGACCAGAACAAGGTTCTGGCTTCATTCCTGAGATTGTCAGCAACCGGATGATTCGGCGGGTGCTGGTATTTTGTGGTATTCCCGTGGTGATGGGTGTATTAGTGTTTGTGGTTAGTTATTTGGCGATCTCCAACCATTGGTTTAGACCGCCAAATACTGTAGTGTTACTCACAAGTATGGCTTGTCTGGGTATAAGTGTAGTAGGGCTAACCTACGGAATTCTGTCAGCTTGTTGGGATGAAGATGAAGCCAGCAAAGGTAGTCTGCTCGGAATCGCCGAATTTAAAATCAACTTTGGGAGAATGGCAGATGCCTATCGTGCTTCAAAAGAGTTGCAAAGAAGCGATCGATAATTTAATTAGTAGTTAATGCCATCTATGCAAATTCATCCGACTGCCGCGATCGAGCCTGGTGCTAAAATCGGTGCTAATGTCTCGATTGGCCCATTTTGCTACATCCGAAATGATGTGAAAATTGGCGATAACTGCATTCTGGATGGTCATGTTACGCTCCTACCTTACACCTCGATCGGTCAAAATTGTCATTTGCACAGCAATGTCGTTTTAGGTGATCTGCCTCAAGATGTCGCTTTCAAAGACGAGCCGAGCTATGTCAACATCGGTGACAATTGCAGCCTCAGAGAGGGTGTGACCATTCATCGCGGCACCAAAGCAGGTACATCTACTAATGTGGGAAATAACTGTCTTCTAATGGCATACAGCCACCTTGCCCACAACGTTCAGCTCGGTGATCGGGTGATTGTAGCTAACGGCGCACTTTTGGCTGGATATGTCGAAGTTGGAGATGGCGCATTTATTAGCGGCAATTGTTTGGTACATCAATTTGCGAGAATTGGCAGATTAGTAATGATGGCAGGTGGCTCCGCCGCCCACAAAGATATTCCCCCGTTTTGCATGACGCGCAGTACGACTCTCAATAAAGTCATGGGTTTGAACAGTGTGGGATTGCGGCGAGCTGGATTCACATCAGACGAAAGATTGACACTCAAACGCGCTTTTAAAATCCTGTACCAATCTAATCTCTTAATTCCTGAAGCTGTGGCCAGATTGGAAACGGAATTTGATTCAGATTTAGTTAGCGAAATCACCAATTTTATTAAACACTCTCAGCGCGGCATTGCTGGATACGTGCGGCAACGTCAAAGCGAAGATTGATTGAACCTCCAGCGGTTAAAACCGCTGCTCGTATTGCAAAGTCCGCCTGTCTTGTTGCGCTTATATGTGCGGGGGAACCCCGCCCATAGCGCACCACTGTCTTGACGCACTCGACCTGGAGGAAACCTCCAGAACGCGCGTCGCTACGCGGACTAAGAAATTCAGTCCGCGTAGGCGGACTTCGCATCATTAGCAGCGACTTTAGTCGCTGACTAACTGTGCTTACCGTACTGTTATTTGTATGGTAATGTCGATCGAGGCAATTCGCTCTTGTTGTTTACTAATTAAATTTTTTTATGGCACGCTACGACGTATATGGACTGGGTAATGCACTCCTGGATATCGAATGTGAAGTCGAACCATCAGTACTGGTAGAACTGGGGATCGACAAGGGTGTGATGACACTCCTCGATGAAGCTAGTCAGAACAAAATTTTGAACCATCTTGGTAATTGTGCCACCAAGCGCAGTTGTGGTGGTTCGGGTGCAAATACGATCGTCGCTGTTAGTCAATTTGGCGGTAAAGCATTCTACTCCTGCAAAGTTGCTAATGATGAGCCTGGAGCATACTACCTCCAAGATCTCCTCGATGCTGGTGTCGAGACTAATCTCAAACTTCATCCGCCGGAGCCAGGAATTACAGGGAAATGTCTAGTTTTTGTGACTCCAGATGCAGATCGGACAATGAATACCTTCTTGGGCATCTCATCTGGTTTGTCAGATGTTGAACTAGTGCCTGATGCGATCGCTAACTCCACCTATACTTATATCGAAGGCTATTTAGTTACAGGTGAAAATAGCAAGCAAGCAGCAATTAAAGCCAGTCAAATCGCTACTGCCGCAGGTCAAAAAGTCGCCCTGACGCTCTCAGATCAAAATATGGCAAAGTTCTTCAGAGCG
>JANNDQ010000529.1:0-2991 GCA_031387965.1 Chamaesiphon sp. OTE_75_metabat_567 | reverse complement strand
AAGCTAGATTTTGATAAATAACCAAGTCCCTGCTGGGGGCTACTTTGCTCATAACTAACAACAGGAGTAAATTATGTCTAAATCCTTTGATCTATCTCTAGAACAACAGTTCAGCATTCGATCATTCGAGCATCAAGTTCGTGATATGACTCATGAGCAGTCCCAGGAATTCCTCGTTAACCTGTATAGACAAATGATGCTCCAGGAGAACAGTTACAAAAACTTGCTCAAACATCAGTGGGGAATGGAGGAACCAGGGCAACAAGCAGCTTAGTTAGTGTCAAAGCTAATTTTTAGTCAAATCGTTGGCGATCTCATTTTCTGCCTAAACCGATAGACCCGGTGGTGATTGGGGCGCAAATTGTTTGACACTAAACCTAATATCCGTAAAATCCACATAGTATCCGAGCTAGTCGTGGTTGTACAATGGTCGAAACTATGGTCAAATTGAGCCATCGCCAAAGTATATACACTATTTTATGTTCGATTGTATTATTGTTGGTGCAGGGCCTGCCGGAGGCAGCGCAGCCTATCATTTAGCTAAGCAAGGTAGATCGGTATTGATTTTGGACAAGGATACTTTGCCGCGCTATAAGCCTTGTAGTGGTGGAGTTTCTCCAGCGATCGCCCAGTGGTTTGATTTTGATTTTAGTCCCGCAATTTCTAGCCGAGTTGATACATTGCAATACACCTGGAATCTCGAAGATCCAGTCGATGTTCAGCTAGAAAATCAAGAGCCGATGTGGATGGTACGGCGAGATATTTTTGACCACTTCATCGTCCAACAGGCGCAAAAACAGGGCGCTCAACTGCGGGACAATACCGCCGTTACCGGAATAGAATTTAAAGTCGATCGCTGGTATGTGAATACTTCAACTGGTACCATCGAAGCTAAGTATCTGATCGCAGCTGATGGTGCCAAAGGTAATATGGCAAAATGGCTGGGATTCAAAGATGTCAAGCGACGAACCGCTGGCGCGATCGAAGTGGATGCTGCTAGTGTAAAAGTGATCAATCGGATCAACTTTGAATTTGGGCTAGTCAAAAATGGCTATCTGTGGAACTTTCCCAAAGCTGATGGATATTCGATCGGGATTGGGACTTTTCGCGGCGGTGAAGGGCAAGATTTGCGGAAGATTCTCGATACTTATGGGCAAGGTGCGCTGGGGATTGATCTAAGTAACTTCAAATACGTCGAACATCCGCTCTGTCTGTGGGATGGCGATCGTAAACTGCACGCTCAGAACGCTATTTTAGCTGGAGAAGCCGCCTGTGTCGTCGATCCGATGACTGCCGAAGGTATTCGCCCTTCGATCTTTTCCGGCGTTAAAGCTGCTGAGGCGATTCATGCCGCTCTCAGCGGTACCAGTAATGCCCTCGAAAACTATACCCAAATCATCACAACTGAATGGGGCACAGATATGAAATGGGCGCAACGGTTAGCAGGTGCTTTTTATCAATTCCCTAAAGTTGGTTACAAGGCTGGAATCAAGCGTCCAGCGGCGAGTATTGCCATGGCAAGAATTCTCGCGGGAGAACTTAGCTACTCAGATATTGCTGGCAAAGCAATTAAGAAAATTAGTGGCAGTATGTTTGGAAAATGACCTATCAAAAATTAGAACTCGATCCAAATCATCCTATTCTATCTTGGGCTGGACATGATTTAGCACTAGCAGAAACCAAGATGGCTCGAAATGTTGCTTCCTTGCCGTTTGTATTTAAGCATGTGGCATTGATGCCAGATGTTCATCTCGGTAAAGGTGCTTTAGTGGGATCGGTAATTGCAACTAAAGAGGCAATAATTCCCGCAGCTGTGGGGGTCGATCTGGGGTGCGGGATGATGGCAATTCAAACACCATTTATGGGTGAAAAACTCGATGGTAAACTGAAGAAAATTCGACTCGATTTAGAGGATAAAATTCCGGTTGGCTTTGAAGAAAATAAGCAGATCTCTAAAGATGCGAGTAATTGGCAAGGATGGAAAGACTTTGCTCAACTGCATCGGGGTGTCGGCGGCTTGGAAAATAAAGCGCTCCGTCAACTTGGTTCTCTGGGTGGTGGCAATCACTTTATTGAAGTCTGTGTTGATACCGAAAATCGGGTGTGGCTAATGCTGCACTCTGGCTCTCGCAATGTTGGTAATAAATTAGCGCAGTGTCACATTGATACTGCCAAAGATCTCGCTAGATTAGCAGACATCGGTTTACCAGACAGAGATCTCGCCTATTTTGTAGCTGGTACTGCGGAATTTGCTGCCTATTGGCGGGATTTGCAATGGGCACAAGATTATGCAAAAACTAATCGTGAGGTGATGATGAGTCGGGTGATTCAGACGATCGATCAACATCTCAATGGTGGCAAAAAAAGTAAGCCATTATTAGTTGTTAACTGTCATCATAATTACGCTGAAAAAGAGATTCATTTCGACGAGGAAGTCTATGTAACGCGCAAGGGTGCCGTCCGCGCTCAAACTTCAGACTATGGAATTATTCCTGGTTCGATGGGCACTAAATCTTATATCGTCAAAGGTAAAGGAAATACCCATAGTTTTTGTAGCTGCTCCCACGGTGCGGGGCGAATTATGTCTCGATCGATGGCAAAGAACACCTATACTCTAGATGATCTGATCGCTCAAACTAGCGGCGTAGAATGTCGTAAAGATCCAGATTTGCTCGATGAAATCCCCGCAGCCTACAAGCCAATCGATCAGGTGATGGCAAATCAAGCCGATTTGGTCGAAGTAATCGCTACGCTCAAGCAGGTGATTTGTATTAAAGGTTAATCAAAATTCGCGGTAGCTAAACTAGCTACCACGAGGAAAAAAGATAAGAAAACTAGGATATAGCGAACCGCGCTATCGTGACCTTAGAGATTGGTAATGAATCCAACAATACCGTGTCCAGTCAATACTTCTTGAATCAATAAAGCAACAAAACCAAGCATTGCCATCCGACCATTAAGCTTCTCAGCGTACTCAGTCCAGCCAGCTTG
>JANNDQ010000520.1:0-6707 GCA_031387965.1 Chamaesiphon sp. OTE_75_metabat_567 | reverse complement strand
CTAACGCTGCCCACCAACACAAAATCTTTGGAGTCTGGAATGCCGAAGAAAACGATGGCGTGAAAATCATGCCGCTAGGGAATGGTAAGTATCGGCTAGAAGGTGCCAAAACATTCGCCACTGGTTGCGGGTATGTTGATCGACCATTTATTGGCGGAGCCTTGCCCAATGGAGCTTGGCAACTGTGTATTGTGCCGATGGATGAAGTCGCAACCATCAGCGATCCGAGTTGGTGGCAACCTGCGGGGATGCGGGCAACTGGTAGCTGTAAGGTGGACTTTACAGGCGTAATTTTAGATGAAAGCGATTTACTTGGAGCACCTGGGGACTACTACCGTCAGCCCTGGCTCACCGCTGGAGTTGTGCGGTTTGCCGCTGTTCAGTTAGGTGGAGCCGAAGCTTTATTCACGGCTACTCGCCAATTTTTGCAGAGCATCAATCGCACCCAAGATCCCTACCAAGAGCAGCGGCTGGGCAAAATGGCACTTGACATCACCAGTGGACAACTTTGGCTCAAAGGCGCAGCTGCACAGCTGACAGAGTACGATCCGATCTTTGCTGGAGATCCTGCGGTGACTCATCCTCAAGCAGCCGCTCTAGTTGCCTATACCAATATGGTGCGTACAGCGATTGAGCAGATTTGTATGGACGCGATCCAGCTCACCGCCCGATCTGTCGGCACACGCGGATTATTGCCGCCACACTCGGTCGAACGGATTATTCGCGATCTCACCCTCTATCTGCGCCAACCTGCCTATGATGCGGCTGTAGCATCAGTTGGACGCTACGTGCTCAAATATCCAGATCTTACCGATACCCTGTGGACTCATGTACCATCCACCTGAAGGCTTGAGCGCTAATCTAGCCAGCCCCCGTACTTTACTAGCCAACCCCGAAATCTTACCATTTCGAGACATCAGCCGGATTAATCGTCAGCGAGTACTGATCGTGGCACCCCATCCCGATGATGAAACCCTCGGCTGTGGTGGCGCAATTAGTTTGCTCTGTGACAGAGGCTATGATGTCACCGTGCTAACGATCAGCGATGGTACGGGTTCTCATCCCAACTCTCTCAAATATCCAGCCCCAGCCCTCCAGGCGATTCGATCACAGGAAACCCTCACCGCACTAGCAATCCTTGGCGTAGATCGATCGGCGATAACTTTTTTACAACTCAAAGATGGTGCAATTCCCACCGTTACCTCTCCCCACTTTTCAATTGCTAAATCACGCTGCAAAAAATATCTGACCAAAATCTCACCAGACACAATTTTTATCCCCTGGCGATCCGATCCTCATCCCGATCATCGGGCTACTTGGCAATTAATTCAAGCGGCAATATTGAGCTTAGACATCACACCTCAAGTGATTGAATATCCAATTTGGGACTGGGATATTCAGCAACAGCAGCCATCAAATCTGAGTCAAATTCATGGCTGGAAACTAGATATCGGCGCTGTACTCGATCGCAAACTTCAGGCGATCGCTACCTACAAATCTCAACTTGGTCAACTGATTGATGATGACCCCAATGGTTTCTGTTTAACAGCAGAATTACTGACCAATTTTACTCGTCCTTGGGAAGTTTATTTTGAGCAAATAGTTTAGTGGATGGTGGATAGTGGATGGTGTTTAACAAAATTATATTTTTACTTCGATAGGATATCTAATGAATTTATCTAACTCAAAATCTTTAACTCCAGACTTTTTTGAGCAACTTTATCAAGCAAATCCCGATCCGTGGCAGTTTGCAACTAGCGAGTACGAAGCCCAAAAATATGCAGCGACGCTGAATGCGCTACCTCGCAATCTCTACCACTCAGGATTTGAAATTGGTGGATCGATCGGGGTTTTAACTGAAAAATTATCGCGGCGGTGTCAATCGTTGCTATCTGTAGATGTGTCCCAGATAGCTCAACTCCAGGCGATCGATCGCTGTCGTCATCTCAATAATATTAAGTTTGAGCTAATGTCAGTACCTCAATCATTTCCGACTGCATCCTTCGATCTGATCGTCTTGTCAGAAGTAGCATATTATTGGTCTTGGGAGGATCTTCGCAAAGCTCAATGTCTGATCCTCGATCGATTGCAATCTCAAGGTCATTTACTATTAGTTCATTGGATTGCTGATACTGGCATCTTGAGGCTAACGGGGAATCAGGTACATGATGATTTTCTTGAACTTGTACCAGATCGACTAAAACGAATCAAAAGTATCACCGCAGAGAAATATCGGTTGGACTTATTTGAAAAAATTTAAGTTTAAATCGGCTAGCGATCGCTAGGTGTGTTGTGTGATTGCAAACACACCTACAGGCTCAGCTGAATCATTCACTAGTCGATTCAACCGGAGGATTGACAGCTTCACCAAAAGCGACGCGGAGAAATGGTGGAGCTACAAAAGTTGTTAGAATCACCATAATAATGATCGACACCTGTAACGGCTTATCGATAATGCCGCTCGCCGCGCCGATTCCGGCAAATACCAAGCCCACTTCACCACGGGGAATCATCCCTACGCCGATCGCCCAACGGTTAACGTCAGGAATACCGAATACCGCCCAACCAGTCACCAATTTACCGATCACTGCCACCACAACTAAAAAGACAGCGATCAGTAATCCGGCGCGATTTTCCGGTACTGTGGGGTTCAAAACGCCCAGATCTGCTCGTGCGCCAACCGTCACAAAAAAGATGGGTACGAACAGATCGGCGATCGGTTTAATCAGTTCATCCAACTGATCCCGCGCATCACTTTCATCTAACACTAATCCGGCTGCAAACGCGCCTAAAATTGCCTCTAGATGAATTGCATTGCCCAAAAATGCCATGAAAAAGGCAAAAATAAATGCGGGAATAATGATGTTGCCGCGAGTTTCGAGTTTCTCAACGATCGATGTAAATGCTTGATTAAAAAATCCGCCCAACAAGATCGAACCGATCAGAAATACGGTAGCACTGACGATGAGATAAATCACATTAGCCACATCAATCTCACCAGTTTTGGCAAGACTGGCAACCACAGCCAAGACAATAATTCCCAGCACATCATCAATTACCGCCGCACCGACAATAATTTGACCTTCCTTAGACTTTAATTGTCCCAACTCCGACAACACTTTCGACGTAATCCCGATACTCGTTGCCGTTAATGCTGCCCCCGCAAAAATCGCTGGAATTGCCGCCACATGAAACAACAGCATCAATCCTGCCGTGCCAGCAGCAAAGGGCACAGCCACCCCCACACAGGCAACCACCACCGCCTGAATTCCCACCGCCTTGAGTTGGCGCAAGTCAGACTCTAGCCCGATTTCAAATAGGAGGATAATCACGCCGAGTTCAGCTAGCACAGAGAGAACTTCGCTCTGTGCATCAAACACAGTCTCAAGTCCCTCTGGTGAAAGGTGATTGAGAGCTTGCAGAGCCGTCATCAATAGTGAGTCCGCAGCCCTGAGTCCACCTTCAGGAAAAATCACCAGATGTAGAGCAGAAACACCCACAATCACACCTGCTACCAATTCCCCCAGTACTGGGGGAAAATCTAGTCGCTTGGCTACTTCTGAGCCAATTTTACTAGCGATAAAGATCGTCACCAGAGTTAGCAAGACTCCAGAGAGAATAATCGGCGAATATTCTGCTGCTACTGTCGCCAATAGTGGCGGCGCGCTGGCGGCACTCCATAAAGTCAGGGTGTTGTTCAAAAACATGGTTTGTTGTGATAAAAACAAAAAGGTACGGTACAGGTTGATTTGGCTATTACTAAATCTTCCTGCCTAACCAGTAATTAGTCCAGTGAATTTGGATCAGAGCAGATCTAATAAATTATTGTGGATGGCAATTGTCACGGCTTGTTTGCGATCGCTCGCACCTAATTTATGCAAAATAGTATGAACGTGAACTCTCACAGTGCCTGCGGTAATATACAAGACTTCAGCAATTTCTTGATTAGTCTTGGCGGTAGAAATCAGCTTGAGAATTTCTTGTTCGCGCGGGGTGAGGTTATTTGCGGTGGTAGATTGCCAGTCAGGTGAATTAGTTTGAAAGAGGTTTTGGATTTCGGTGGTGGCGGTAGCATCCCACCAAGAGGCTCCCGCAATGACGGAGTGGATAGCCAGAAGTAGGGTTTCTGCTGCAACACCCTTCAAGCAATAGCCCTGTGCCCCTGCGGCGACTAAGCGGGCGATGAGAGACCTTTCACTGCGAGAAGTTAGCACCAGAATCGGCAGCTGGGGATGATTTTGCTTGAATTGGCGACAGGTTTCGATCCCGCCGACACCGGGTAAGCCGATATCGAGCAGTACTAAATCAAAGAGCTGTTGCTTGGCTAAATCGATCGCCGTTTCACCATCGGCTGCTTCAATTAGCGCCTCAATCCCAGGTTCCCGTTGCAATCGGACTTGTAAACCCAACCGAAATAGTTCGTCGTCTTCAACTAATAAAATTTTCAAACGATCGACTGGCATGTTTAGGGATTTGGGTGCAATGATTGAGAGATTGCCGCTAGCCGAAACCCAAAAATTGCCCCTTGAGGAGAACGGTTTTCTGCCCAAATTGTACCATTATGTGCATTCACGATTTGACGGGAGAGATAAAGCCCTAAGCCAGATCCACTAGCTTGACGATTGCTCTCACCTTGATAAAATCTGTCGAATAAGTGACACATTTCATCTGGCTCAATTCCCGCGCCTGCATCCATAATCTTCACAACCCGATCTCCAGCCTGGGTACTGAGGCTAACTTCGACTTTTGCCCCACGGGGAGAATGATTAATCGCATTGGCAAGTAAATTTGCGAACACTCGCTGTAACTGAAACGCATCACCATTCACCCACATGAATTGCCGAAAGTCGGAATCTCCATAATTCAATGAGAGGTGAACACGCCGACTAGCGGCAAGATTGAATAGATCTGTTGTGGTTGATTCAGCCAAATTAGTGAGATCGATTGGGGTGCAATGTAGTTGCAGTCCTTCGATATCATTGCGATAGACATCGAGCAATGTCTCGACTAATTTCAACGTTGTCTGATGACTGCGAATCATCATATCGAGAACACTCTTTTGCTGTGGTTGGATCTCGCCAAATTGGAGCTGGTAAAAAGCTTTGAGAGTCTCGATACTACCCAATAAAGGTGTTTTGAGATCGTGTGCCAAAGTAGATGTAAAATCTTCGCGGAGACTAGCTAGTTTAGTCTGGTTTTCTAGCTTGGCTTGCTGTTGTGATAACGTTTGCTGAATTTGACGATTGCGATCGCTCAAAACTCCAGTCACAATCAGTGCGAAAACTGTAATCAGCCGATTTGGCACCATTGCCGGATGAATGAAGTCAGAGCCTGGAATCCAGATATTTAGCAGTGTTAGCGCTACAGCAACTCCGGTAATTTGTAGCGTTGTGTGGCGATTCAATTGGGGCTTGGCAAACAAAATCGGCAAGATATAGAGATATCCGATCACATAGTCTGGTGGAGTCAGCATTTCAGCTGTAAATACTAATCCAAATAACCCAATCGTCGCCCAAAACAATGATAATTTTTTTAGCTGCAAACTAACTTGAGATCGACTCCGCATCGGCATAGATCGCAATCATTAAAATGTGTCTAGATATATCTACACCCAGTGTAGTGAAGAATCTCGACCTTCAGTTAGCAGCAAGGATATAAATCTGGTTAAACAATCCTAAACGTCGTCTAAACACAATGATTGTTCAGGCAATTAAAATGTAGGTAGGACTAGATCGAACTTAGCTAAACATAAACTTATACCTGTGCAAATCAGCAAAATCAGGGGATGATTTGAGTCATTAGATCGATTGAGATTTACTTATTCAACCCAATTTGTTACCTACAACCTCAGCGGTTTCAATCGTAGGCGTTCTATAGGTAGCAACTTAGGTTGTTTACGCAAATCTCAACTGTTAAATCGAACTCGATATCTGACATAGATAAGGAAAATTGAATCATGCTACAAGGATGGATTCAAATTGGCTTGACACTAATTCTGATTGTGGCAATTACGCCAATCTTGGGAGGATATATCGCTCAGGTGTATCTGGGTCAAAAAACATGGCTCGATCGAGTCTTAACTCCCGTCGAGCAAACGCTGTTTAGGGCAAGTGGTATTCAAACTCAAGCCCCGATGAATGGCTGGCAGTATATCCGCGCAATCTTACATAGCAACTTCGCAATGGCGACGTTGCTATTTTTGATGTTGATGTTTCAGGGGATATTACCACTGAATCCGACTGGTTTAGGCGCACCCACTTGGGACACAGCATTACATACGACTGTTGCATTTATCACAAATACCGACCAGCAGCACTACTCCGGCGAAACAACTGTTAGTTATTTCTCCCAGATCCTGGGGCTGGGGTTTATGTTTTTCACTTCGGCGGCGACGGGAATTGCGGTAGCGATCGCTTTTATTCGTGGCTTAACGGGTAGACCCCTAGGGAATTTTTATGTCGATCTAATTCAGGCAATCACCCGAATTCTGCTGCCGATTAGTATCGTCGGGACACTGATTCTAGTTGTCGCTGGAACACCAGAAACTTTAGCTGGAGCCATAGTTGTCCCGACACTAGAAGATCCAAATCTGAGTCAGGCGATCGCGATCGGCCCAGTAGCACATTTTGAAATCATCAAAGAACTGGGTGAAAACGGTGGTGGCTTTTTTGCGATCAACTCCGCGCACCCCTTTGAAAATCCCAATG
>JANNDQ010000510.1:0-7440 GCA_031387965.1 Chamaesiphon sp. OTE_75_metabat_567 | reverse complement strand
GATCGGTCGCCAACTCCTGCACGACTTTGCGATAAACATCATCAAACCGATGAAAGTGCAAATCGTTATCCGATACCACCACAAAGCTGGTGGCAAACCCCTGAGCCTGAGCATCGAGCAGTGCTAATCGTGCCATAAAGGTTTTACCACAGCCATAGCCACCCCGCAGAAATTTGAACACGCCCTCATTATTTGCGGCCAAATCTAATTGTCGCCCAATCTCGTCTCTAGATCGATCGATTCCCACCGCAAATGCTTCTAATCCTCTTTCTGGCACTACACCCGATCGCAGTCGTTCAAATATATGTTCGATATCGCGGGGGTTAATAGTAGTCATCCAGGTATTAGCTATGAATTTGCACCGTGTGACGATTATATATTATCGATCGATCTTGTTACCGACTTTACTTTGAGCGATCTAAGACTGGATTCTTTAAAAATTGTCACGACAGAATTAATAATTAGTTTTGCTGTTTTTAGGCTTTTAATTCTACATGAGTAAATCCTTGACGTAACTGGAGTTGTCGATCGAGCCAAGACGCTCTAATCCTCCCACCCAGTAACGGAGCTAATCGACTCACAGCATGTCGCAAAATCGGGTAATTATGCATTAATTCTGCTTGAGCAACTTCGGCTTGTTGAAGTCGTTGGATCTCGATAATTTCTGGCTCTCGTTCGGCTTGAATCTGAGCAAGCGCGGTATCAATTGCGGTTAAATTAGCTGGCTGCTGGAATACTGGCACCAGCTGATTGGTGGCGACGATCGCATCTCGCAGCGCCATATTAATTCCCTGGGCACGGATTGGCGACATCGGATGTGCCGCATCACCCAAGAGCAGTACGCCTGGACGATGCCACTGCGGACACCGCCCAACGACGATCGATAGCAATAGTGGGCGTTCTAGCGCGTCTTTTTGGGCGCGAAAATGGGTAGATAACCAATCTGGAGCCGCTGCTCCTAGCTTTTCTGCCCAATCAATGGTTTGCCACTCAATTGGATTCTTCCGCTGTAGCGACCAGCCCACCTGGAGATTGCCTTCAGAGCCTCGGAATACACCAAAAGCATCTTCACCCCGCAACACCGAATAGAAGACGTTCTCAGCCTGGAAAGCCTCACTGGTTGGCAATTTGAACCAGAGGATATCGAAGCTTTGAGGTACTTGGTTTAGAACTAACTTAGCTTGTTGCCGGACGATCGAATTGCGCCCATCCGCACCAATTACCAGATCCGCCGCGATCTCTTGCCCATCACTCAGTTGGACACCAGATACCCGCTGATCTTGCCATAATAAATCTCGCACGGCTGTACCAGCGATGAATTCAAAATTCTCACATTGATTAGCTTGCGCCAGTACCGCTTCTAGAAAAGCGGGCTGGGAAATCAGGGTGCAGGGTTTGCCACCTGATTCCATCGGCTCGTCAACTCGAAAGATCGATCGATTTTCGATGTAGAATTCCCAGGCATCGATCGCGCGATGCGGAATTTTCTCTACTAGATCGGTAAGACCCATTTGATCGATCACCTCCAGACCGCTCGGCATCAGTGCTTCACCCCGAAAGATTCGCCGAAAGCTACGGGAGGCTTCAATTAATTTGACAGCAATTCCACGTTTGGCAAGCAACATTGCTAAAGTCAATCCGGTCGGCCCAGCACCAATAATTACAACTTGAGTCATGTGAGTTTTACGAGCGTAAACCTCAATTATCCTTGATTTTAAACTTACTTCTCGATGACTGGGAGGCAAACACCGCTCTTTGCTTTGAAGTTTCTCAAGCGATCGAAGTAGATTCAAATACTCTTCGATACTTCTAATATGACATGTCTAAGCCAAGCATTCGTATCGTGATCGCTCATACTCTGGTGCCAGCGCATAAACACAGAAAACCCCTGAAGTGGGAGTGGGCAGGGCAAGATTTTCAGGTTCAAGATTGGTGCAAACTCTCTAGCAACTCGCTCTACTAATGTGGCAACTAGATTTGTCCGCGCCAAGATCGATGGGGCAACCAAAAAGTGGGGGATTGACACCGCAATATTGCGAGTGAGATTTTGCTGGGCTAAGAGAAAATCTACCCGCCCCACCATGTCTTCTTGCACTGATACTAATAAATGGTCGGTATTTACATAATCATCAAGTGAAATAGCATCCCCGATCGATGGATGATCCTGACGACATACGCAAACAAACTGTTCTTGAAAAAGCAACTGTTGTTCGTGCCAAGCAATTTTGTTGGGAAATAATCCACACATCAAATCTATTTCGCCGCGATCTAACAGTGTTAATTGCTGTTCTCGATTACCCGATCGCACTTGAATTTTGATATGAGGTGCGGTGGTTGCCAATTTTTCTAACAACGGCGGTAAAAGAACAAATTCTACATAGTCATTCATCCCAATATTAAAGACTCGATCGCTAATCAGGGGATTGAAGGGTTGTGATGAGGACAGAGCTGTGTGAATCTGGCTTAAAGCAGGCTGAATTTGTTGCGCTAAAGCGATCGCCACGGGCGTAGGCTGCAATTTACCACTACTTCTGACAAATAGTTCATCCTTAGTTAGATTTCGTAGTCGTGCCAAGGCATTACTAGTTGCAGGCTGGCTCAATCCTAATTTTTCTCCAGCACGGGTGACTTGACCTTCGGTGATCAGTGCATCAAAGACCACCAGCAAGTTGAGATCGATTCCAGTAAGATTCATAACCTGAATAAAGTTTATATAAAATATCTATTGGACAAATGAATTGTACATAATTCATAATCAAATAGGTACTAAATTGCTTTCAACAGGGAATCTTATGAGCCACCACATTCTACTAATTGTTGCTAATCCATCGATTTCTACAACGCTAGGCTGGCCTGTGGGCTTCTGGGCATCGGAGTTGATTCATCCCTACGCTGAATTTACCAAAGCTGGCTGCGAGGTGATGATCGCCAGTCCCGATGGTGGGAAGGTCGAATTTGATGGCTTCAGCGACCCCCGTGATGCCTCTGGTTACTCCAAGGACGATACGCTGTCCTTGGACTACATCAATCGACCGGAATTTATGCAGTTGCTGGAAAATACGCCCGCGATCGCGAGTCTCGATCTGAGTAACTGTGATGCGATTGTCGTATGCGGTGGGCAGTCTCCAATGTTTACCTTCCGCCAAAACACAGCACTGATCCAACTTTTCTCTGACTTCTATGCTACAGGTAAACCTACTGCTGCGCTGTGTCATGGCACCTGCGTGTTGCTAGAAGCCAAATTGTCCGATGGCTCATACTTGATCCAAGGTAAAACCATCACAGGATTTGCCAATAGTGAAGAAGATTATGGCGATCGAGTGGTTGGTCAAAAAATGATGCCTTTCCGCATTGAAGACGAGGCGAATAAGTTAGGTGCAAATTTTGTCACGCAGGAAGCTTTTGCATCCCACGCCGTTCAGGATGGAAATTTGATTACGGGGCAGCAGCAAAATTCTGGTGCCGCAACTGCACGACTAGTTTTAGCAGCATTGGGCAATTAATCGGCAACTTAATTAATTTCAGACTACGATTTTCGGCAATTTATTTAGGAGTTGAATTATGAAAATTGCTTTTATCGGTGTTGGAAATGTTGGTGCGCCTTTAGCGGATCGATTACAACAACTCGGTCATCAGGTGGTTATTGCTGCTCGCGATCCACAGTCCAAGACGGTTCAAACTGCCCTGACTCGAAACCCTGCCCTATTGGTTCGATCGCCCCTAGATGCTGTGGAATCATCAGATGTCGTGTTTCTCGTGACCCCATTTTCGGCAATTGAATCAGCCCTTACGTCGATTAAATCAGCATTGAATCAAAAGATTTTAGTGGACTGTATCAATCCTGTCGGGGCAAATCTGTCTCACGGATTGCAAAGCCGCAACTCTAGTAGCGAAATCATTCAACAACTCGTGCCTGATGCTCATGTTGTCAAAGCATTCACTATTTATGGTTACGAAAACTTTGAAAATAGTCACTATCCGGGCTATGGCGATCTCAAACCTGCCATGTTGATTGCTGGCAACGATCCTAGTGCTAAAACAGTAGTAGCCGATCTCTGTCAACAACTGGGCTGGGAGCCAATTGATACGGGTAATATCTCGATGAGTTTGCATCTAGAACATATGGCTTTATTATGGATTTCGATGGCTGGAGCACAGCGGAGCGGAACAGGATTTGTGTGGGCAAGATTACAGCGGTAATGGTAAGTTAACGTGAGACTCACGTTAACTTATGCTTCAATCAATTGAGGCTTGTTTGAAATTCATCTAGTAACGTTAATCAGTCAAACAGGCTGGATCGAATGGATATTTGCCTTGGAGCCAGTCAACTAGTTCTTGGCTGTAAGGCGTTTGAAAAGGTGCGTATCGATCGATTAACTCATGCTTTCGCTCTACACTCAATCGCTCCAAGCCCTCATCTTGAAAAGCTGCCACATCTTCAATTAAATAAGTTGCAAAGACTTCACCCCCAAGCTGACAAGCCGCTGAGTACAGAGCATCTTGCTGATATCCAGCCGTTAAAGCCATTAGGGGAATCTGCGATAAGTAAGCTTGATTCATCGGATTGATCGCTTGTCCTGCCGTCCAGGTAGCCAGATGTTGGGCAGATTCGCCAAATGGTCGTAGATGCAAAAACTGGCACAGTTTAGCACCGTCATTGACTGGATAATTGTCCCAAATTACGGGTTTACGTCCTAATTGAGCGGTGATTTCTTCCAAGTGTGCGGCAGGGTAAGTCGTCGAACAAACTTTTTCACCTGTCCAGAACACATCCACACTGGGATCTAATAATTGACCGAGGGTTTCTAGATACAGCAGGGGACGATCTCCAAATACTCGATCTAAAACTGGATCGGTGGAGTAGTAAGTAGGGCACATGATAAAGGAGCTAGCGGTGCTTTGTTCCATAATGTGATGGGTGATGTCGGCTTGGGTTTGAGCAAGATGAGCGAAATCACCGCGCATATCATCGAACAAAATCGCTAAAATATCGGGCTGGAGATTGTTGATCGATCGAATCTTGGCATCCAGTTTAGCTTTAGTATCGTCATCGAAGTTGTGATGAATTTCAAACGGAGTAATCCCGATTCCCCAGGCTACTTGGGCTTGGCGATAAACTTGACTAAGCTGCTGGAGCTGAGCATATTCTGCGGTGGGCCAAGGCTTTGACCATTGACGGCGCAGATATCGATCGGATTTAGGAGCGTAGATATAGTATTGATAGTGATTTTGTTTGAGGAAACTAGCGTAGGCTTGGCGAGTCTGCCAACTCCACTCTCTGCCAAAAAATCCTTCAATAATGCCCCGACTAAAATTTTTGACTGTGCTGCCCATGATGCTAGAGAGTTGATATTGCTATTATTGTCATCGATCGACCTTGACATGCTCAATCTCTGTGGGGAATCCCTGAGTAACTTCATCAGCCAAAAAAATAAAGCATACCCATCGTGGGTATGCTTAGGTGACTTATAATTCTGCGTTGCTAAAAATTAACCGAAGACAAATTGACCAGCGTTGCTAGTGTTCAAGCTAGTAGCTTGAATCCCAACTAAAGTAGCTAAGGTTTGGCTACCAAAGTTAATCGCAGTGTCCATCCCAACTTGATTCAATTTCAGAGTAGTTGCATTGATACCAAGGCTCTTAGATGCCAAGATACCGATTACGTCGGTACCGATTTGGAAGTCGATGACTTTGTTGCCCATACCAGGTAGCTCGGCATTGGCAATCCAGAATTGGTCAGCACCTGCACCACCAGAGAGTGTGTTACCGCCACCATTGCTAGCGTAGAGCTTATCACCACCATCGCCACCAAGTGCGTAGTCATTGCTGCCGAGGTAGAAGGTATCATTACCAGCACCACCAGACATCCGGTTACCACCTTTGCTGTCGAGTGCTTCAAAGATATCATCGCCTGCACCACCGAAAGCGCGATCGTTGCGGCTAACGTAGAGAGTATCACCACCAGAACCGCTATCAATGCGGTTGTTGCGAGCATTGGTGTTGAAAGCAAAATCGACAGTATCGTTACCAGCACCACTGAAAACAGTGTCGTAAACACCATCGATCGAACCGCCCGTAGTAGCGATTAACACATCAACGCCACCAGTTCCGGCGACCAATTCTTGCTGGGCAGTTTCACGAACTGAAGCGATCAATGTCTCCCCGATATCAACTTGGTCGATCAAGCCAGGAATACCCTGAACTTGTTTGCCATAAGCTTCATAGCCAGTACCTACTGAAGCTGCCAATAGTTTGGATTCAGGCCCTTGATCGTAGACAGGTACGGGACGATTGGAGTGATTTCCCCAGCCATATTTGTCATTGGCGGTAGTTCCCCACTGTTGACCAGATCCGGCGATCGTATTGTTTGTCGTTAGGGTGCTGAAACCAGTTGCAGTATCGGTACTATTCCGCACCAGCGTGGGGAAATCACCATTGAGTGTCAAGTAGTGATCGTGGTCGGCAGTAACGATGATTTGGTTTTCTTCCCAACCACCATTGGCATTAATCCAAGCGATGACCGATCCAATTGCTTTATCGAAATCTAGAGTTGCACCAATCAGGACATCCATGTTGTTGTCATGAGCAGCCCAGTCAATATCGCCACCTTCAATCGTCAACGCAAAACCGTCGGGATCTTTAGCCAAAACAGTCAAAGCCGCTTTAGTTAGGTCATCGAGGGTTGGGTTTTGGTTGCGCTCTGTGGCGATGAATTGGAGATCGGTTTCACCAGCTCGGAGGGGTCGAACTGTGTCTAGTGTCAATCCCTTGCTTGAGCCATTGCTGAACATTGCCAAGCCAGTAGTGCTGTAGTCGCCATCAGCGGAACTCGTAGGTAAGTTACCGTCTTGACCGCGCGCACCATATAGACCGATCAGACGATCGCCTTTTTCGGGATCGATTTTGGCTGCTGTATCTGCTAAAACCTGCGCCGCATTTGCACCACGCTCCAAGAATGTGTAGTCGTAGAGGTTGCTGGTTGGTTTAGTGCTGAGTTCTTTGTAGGTGGATTCCTTAATATAAGTGTAATCCATTGCTGCTGTGCCGGAACTAGATAGGGGGTGACCGCCACCTAATAGTACCGAGGGTTGATAAGTCAGCAATTGCTGTTGCAGAATATTATCCAACCCTGGATAGTCTCCGTCATACTTGTTACGACGGTTGACGTTAGCTGCTGCTGCTGCTGGTGTCGCATGATCGATCGGGACGGAACTGACGATCCCAAATGACTTACCCTGATCTGCGGCGATGGAAAAAGCAGTTTCTACTGGATTTTCAAAGATATCAACGCCGATCGCATTGTTGTAGCTCTTGATGCCACTGTAGAGAGTAGTCGCAGTATTGGCAGAATCAGGATAGCTGTACTTGATGTATTCTTTGTCAGTACCTGCTGTCCAAGGATTGATACCACCTTTGACGGGATCGTAACCGACTAAGTTG
>JANNDQ010000497.1:0-2053 GCA_031387965.1 Chamaesiphon sp. OTE_75_metabat_567 | reverse complement strand
TAGCGCCTGGGCTGCTGCTGCCGCCTTCGGCAAATCCCGACAAGCCATCACCACATGCCAACCTCGCTGCACCATCGCTTTGGCAGCATATAAGCCTACTCCTGATGAAGCTCCGGTAATTACGACTGTTTTTTGGGTCATGTCATTAAAATTATGGCGATCCTAGATCTAGATCTTCAAGAATATCTCGATCGGACAGATCTAGGCGATTGATACAACTAAATTTAACCTTTTCAAGATGGTGGATAGTGAATAGTGAATAGTACTCAGGAGTAAGTTTAGGATCGATAAATCAAAGACTAGCGGTTACACTGGTGATTGAATAACAGTCGATCGCTAATCATGCCCATACCTGCAATCCAATGGTATCCCGGACACATTGCCAAAGCCGAACGGCAACTGCAAGAGCAAATCAAAAAAGTTGATGTCGTGCTTGAAGTGCGGGATGCGCGGATTCCTTTTGCTACCTATCATCCACTCCTCGCGACGTGGATTGGCAATAAACATAAATTATTAGTTCTAAATCGGGTCGATATGATCCCGTTAAATGTCAAAGAATTGTGGACAGAATGGTTTCTATCCCAGGGCGAACAGCCATTTTTTGCCAACGCGCAACAGGGTACAGGCGTAGTCGCAATTTCCAAAGCTGCTCAGTCAGTTGGTGTTGCCATCAACCAAAAGCGCAAAGAACGCGGCATGTTACCTCGTCCAGTGCGGGCGGTAGTAATTGGTTTTCCCAATGTCGGTAAATCAGCACTGATTAATCGGTTAGTCAATAAAAAAGTGGTTGAAAGCGCCAGACGCGCTGGTGTAACTAGATCTTTACGCTGGGTGAGAATTTCTGACCAATTGGAGTTACTCGATGCACCCGGAATTATTCCGGGACGGTTGAGCGATCAATTAGCCGCTGTCAAGCTGGCGATCTGCGATGATATTGGCGAGGCAGCTTACGACAGACAGGGGATGGCAGCAGCTTTAATTGAGCTGTGCCAGGAGTTGGGCTATGTCGATGGATTGAATACTCGATATGGCTTTGTCCCCACGACACTAAGTGGGGAAGAATACCTCCATCAGCTAGCTAATGAAAAGTATCGCGGTGATCTAGAACGAACGTCTCACCTAATTCTCAACGACTTTCGGACTGGCGTACTCGGCAATATTCCGCTAGAGTTACCAACTAAGTCAGTAGTCACAGTGTCCTGAATATTGATAACTAGCCATGTGACAGCTAATCATCTGTCATAAATTAACGATCTGCGGGGTAGCCTTTGCTGGTATATTTAAGGGTTAGTAAATGCTTGATTTTTAATAGCTTAATTTACTGAATCCCGATCAATTTAAATGAAATGCATATTGCGTGGCTGGGAAAAAAAACACCTTTTTGTGGCAATGTCACCTATAGTCGAGAAATTACTAGTGCCTTAACTAATCGAGGGCACAAAGTAAGTTTTATGCACTTTGCTGATACTAAAGCTGACGGTGATGAAGTTCCCTTGCCGTTTTTGTACACATCCCAAGTCTTTACAATTCCTACAATCAGAGCAAAGCGAGTGCTGGAACGATCGCTTAGACGGCGCAAACCCGATATTGTCCATGCGTCTTTGAGTTTATCAGCTCTCGACTTTTTGTTGCCAGAAATCTGTCAGGAACTAGACTTGCCGCTGATTTCTACATTTCACACGCCCTATGATGCCAAGCGACGAAATGTGACTTCAACGAGTCAGTTTCTCGCCTATCAACTGTACGCACCATTTCTTGCTAAATACGATCGAACGATCATTTTTTGTGAAGAACAGCAAGATTTATTAGTTAAACTGGGCGTGGCACGCGATCGAATTATTGTCATTCCTAACGGTGTGGATGAGCAAAAATATAGCCCTGGTGCAAGTAATATTAAAGCTGAATTTAATGCCAAGCAAATCTACGTTTATCAGGGTCGCATCTCCACCGAAAAGAATGTCGAATCTTTGCTCAAAGCATGGAAATACTGCAACATGCGCGACTATGGTTGCAAACTATTATTAGTTGGCGATGGGCCACTGAGACCAAATCT
>JANNDQ010000493.1:0-2006 GCA_031387965.1 Chamaesiphon sp. OTE_75_metabat_567 | reverse complement strand
GTCAAAATCAGGCTAAATTCAGCAACATAGCACGCTTCTTGATTTCGCTCTACACCATAGATGTTTTCTAGAATTCGCTGTAATTCTGTTGGCTTGAGTTTTTTCTCTGAGCTATTAGCTAGCTCCAGTTCAATCAGTCGGCGATAAGCTAGTACCAGAAATATTCCCGATCCGCAAGCAGGATCGAGAATTTTCATGCCTTTTTGTAATGATTTTGACTTCTCTAATTCGCACAACAAGTAATCTGCTACAGGTTCGGGAGTATAAACTGCTCCAGCTTTTTTACCTGTTCCTTGTGAGTGAAGAAATTGCTCATAGATCGATGATAAAGTTTCAACAGGAATATAAGAGAAGTCATAGGCTTTAAAATCCAGATGTAGCTGTCCTGATTCCGGATCGTCTCCGTTAAATGTAGAAGCAACGAGCGATACAAGTTCATCATTTAATTTTGTTTCCACATTTGGAGGTAAAGGAAAAATAGCTCCATTAAAGCAGTCTTCTAAAGTCTTTGTCAGATGTATTAATCCCGCTAGAGTTGCATTGCGGCTCAATACCGTATCTAAGTTGATATTTTTTTCAGTTAGCCATTCTGATGAGAGAATTTCTCGATCGTAGAGGTAGCGAATATAAACATACTTGCCAATTAAGGCATGAATAATTGATAGATCTAAACTTCTACTCTCTAAATATTCTTCTAATTTTCTAAGATTATTCAGCAGATGAATATCTACTCTTTTTTCGGGAGTTATCTGCTTCGATTGATTTTCCCAAAGTCTCCCGTTATCAATAGAGTCAGCTTTAAAATCTGTCAGTTGATCGAGAATATTTTCAAACGTGAGATCGACAATTCCTCCGATCTCTTTTACTAATCCCTTACTTTTATCTGTTACAGAAAAGTTAAATCCTGTATAAACTCTAATCTCATCAGGAAGTAGAACGATCAGGAAAGGTGCATTGCCCAAGTTCCAAAGTTTCTGATGAATTTCTCTAGCCTCTTCTCTCGTTGTGGCTTCTGCAACGTAAACAGCCGGACGAGGCGGCAAGATTTTTTGATCTGGCGGACTGGTTTGAAAAAGATAGGCTCCTTGAACTCCAGCTTTTTTAGCCGCACGGAAAAGATGCTCAGTCAACGGCTCCGACTTCGATTCACTAGTAGTGCGATAGTTGTCCGACTGAGTATATCCGAGTTCATCTAAGAGTCGATCGAGTTCCAGAAAAATTCCTCCATTGTAAAGATAGATTCCTATATTACAGGAAATTTAGAGCTTTATCTGAATTAAGCTGCGTCTATCAGCATAGTACATCAGCTCTGTGTTGATGAGAGTTTGTTGTAAAAATTAACTGGGTAGGAGTGTAGCTAAAGCACCTCAAATGAGTATGTTTAATAATTCTCTAGTCTCTCTCATTTTGTGTGGCCGCAGATTTCCCTAACGAGATCCGATATTATGCCAAGTTGTTAGTGCTAACTGGTAAACATCGATCCAGGCAACTTGATGCTCGTGAGCGATCGCAGCACAGTCATCATATTCGGGTTGAATATTAATAATCTGATCGTCACTAACTAAATTATTACGGGCAATTTTGATCCGCACTATTCCATATTTAGTAGTAACAGATTGCATCTCTCTGGGTAAGATCGATCGAGTCTGTTGAGTGCGCCGAATACCGATCGTACTAGTTTCTTTGAAAATGATTTGTTCGCAATTAATAGAGCAATTTAGTGGGCAAATCACTGTCAGGAGAATACCCGATCGAGACTTTTTCATCCCAATTGGTTGGGTAAATACATCGACGGCCCCAGCCTTAAATAATAAATCAAAAATGTAGCCGATCGCTTGGGGATTGAGATCGTCGATTTGGGTAGTTAAAACCTCGATCATTTCTAGACAATCTTGACGCACAGGGGAAACAGCTGTTGATTCAGTTGGAGATTGAATGCCTAACCACAGCCGTAAAATATTCGGAATCGGTAACTGAATCGTCCCCGCGCCCAAACCAATCTGCTG
>JANNDQ010000491.1:0-5404 GCA_031387965.1 Chamaesiphon sp. OTE_75_metabat_567 | reverse complement strand
CTGGTTCTACGCAGCAGGATATCGAACTAATTTATTATCTTGTCCGCTGAGACATTGGCTGGGATTCATTTGTCCGAGTTGTGGCATGACTCGATCGTTCGGATTCTTTGTGCGGGGGAACTGGTCAAAAGCGATCGAGTATCATTTATTTGGGCCACCATTATTTATTTTATTGAGTTTGATTTTAGTTCAGTTAATTTGGGAACTTAGATCGGGTTGTCATCAGCCCAACATTTATCTGAATTGGCTCTTTAATCACCAGATTCAACTAGCAATTGGTATAACTTTCTTTTTCTACTATCTACTCCGACTTAATTTGATTATTTCTATTGCTGCTCTTTAGGAGAACAACTAGTGAAATCCACACCCAAATTATTATTACTATTGTTACCTGCGACTGTGAGCATGGGTTATTTTACGATGGTATCTGGATTAGATACAAATGTCTTCTCGAAAGAGCTGTTGATTATGATTCCGCTGCAAATATTAGCTTTTGTGTATGTGGGCTATTACAATAAATCTCGCAATTGAAAGATTTATTTGATTAATTAATTACCGATCGCATCGCGCGCTGATAACCCTTCACTATTGGCACCAAAGTACCAAATCGCGATCGCCGCTTCCCCTAAGTTAACGGTTTTTTTTGGTTGAAATAAAGTGGTGTAGCCAAATACTCGCCGGATGTTTGATTGTTCGCCGCTTTGAAAATCGGCTAACACAGCTCGGAGTGCTTTGGGATCGACTTTGCCAGCATCTTGAAACCCCCACGTCTGTTTTACGGCATCTAGAGAGGCTGCTGGCAGGGGTTGACGAGTATCGAGGGGCACTTTCCACAAAATTAGCTGTTCTCGCGTCAGCGGGGCATCAGGACGGAACAGTGTACTGGTAGGATCGCCACTGAGAGCGCTAGAAATCAGTCCCGCTTCGGCTAAGCCCTGAATGCTGGGAAAGTCGGGATTACTGGCTGGGACATCCTGAAAAGCTGGCTTGGTATCAGCAGCAGCTAGCTTGAGTTGTTGAGTTGGTTTAGTACCTGTGATTTTATTGTGGGCGGCTACTAACCACCGCGCATATTCACGCCGGGTGATGACGCGATTAGCGGTGGTATCGGTGCTGGTTAGAACACCGATTTGGGTGAGATCGGTAAGGTAGTCGGCGGTAGCTGTTGGTGACTTACTAATTGGAGTGGTGGTGGGCAGGGGATCGGCTATGGGTGTAGGGCTAGTGACTGGCGTTGGGGTGACTACTGGCGTTGGGGCTGGGAGATCAGTAGCTGGAGTGGCAGGTTCTGAATCAGCCACTGATGGTTTAAGTTGAGGATCTGGTGCAAAGGTATTTTGCAGCGGTTGTCCACCAGTGCATCCAGCACTGGCAATTAGCATCCCAATTGTTAGACAGCGCAGTAATAAGGATTGGCAAGGATAAATAATAGTAATCCTAAGTTCTGATAGCCAATTAGTCTGGGACGACACAATGATTTCTAAAATAGGTACTCAGACCAATTTTACTACATCTGTTTCTGGCTAGATGTTCGGTTTTCGCTAGGAATTACTCCCCGCAGAATTAGTTAATTAGTTAGGATAAGAATAAATATGCTCTAAATCCGCTCGAACTCCACATACTTGCCCCTGACTCGTGAAACTAACTTTTATTGGCTTAAATAGCTGGCTGTTGAGTATTGCCGACTTGCAAATCTTAATCGATCCGTGGCTGGTAGACTCGATCATCTTTTATGGTGCGCCGTGGCTATTTGAAGTCAAACATATCGAGCCACCTTGCTACACCCCAGCAACGTTACCAAATATCGATCTGATCCTGATTAGTCAAAGTCTCGATGATCACTGTCACCAGCCTACCCTCGCTCAATTATCCAAGCAAATTCCGGTAGTTGCCGCACCGAGCGCAGTGAAAACGATCGAGAGACTGGGATACGATCGAGTCATATCTCTCGCACCCTGGGAAACTTATACCCTCAATGAGCAAGTAGAAATCACTGCTACGCCGGGCGCGATGATTCAGCTACAGGTGGAAAATGGATTTTTGATTAAGTCACTCCAAACTGATAAATCACTCTACTACGAACCGCATTTAGCTACCGATCCAGCTACAATTGATCGCATTGCTAAGCTGGCTAATGTCGAGATTATCATTGCACCAGTTGTCGGTCAAATTTTCCCCCTGCTGGGAAAAGTGATTATGAATCCGCAGGATGCTTTCAAGCTGGCTTCAGCTTTACAACCGCACTGGTATCTCCCGACAGCCGCAGGTGAAGTTGAGGCTAATGGAATTTTACCGCAACTGACTCGATCGGTTGGCACAATCGGTGAGTTTAGTCAGCAATTAGCCAACTCAAAAATTTCCACCCAGCTACGAATACCGCAACTGGGTGAAATGATGTCACTCTAGAGTGCAGATTATTAACGTTACCTCGTAGGGACGGTATTTTTAGACCGCCATCTAGCAGCTACGTTGCTGAGTCCAAATCACTGTAGTTGTCAAATTTTAGCCTGTAGAGATCTGATGAATTCCCTAATAATATCCGTCTTAGTTCGCTCAGTTTTCTCAGCGAAAGCCTCAAGAATTCTGAGTTCTTGTTCGGGAATCTTTACGTTCAACTGCTTTAGAGACATACTGCGTGTACCTGAAGGAATACTAATTTGAGTTGGTTGATTCATTGGTTTTTGGATCGATTTACACCGATACTTGGCGAGCAGTTTAAGTAAGAGTGTTTGCGAAAAAGGTGATCTACTCCGGTAAAAGTCACACCCAAGTGGAAGTGATTTAGTTGCTACAAAATGAGGCTAGCTATTTCACCTTAGTTATGGCTGAGGTATTTAGCTAACAGATGATTCCTAGCGAGAGATTGGGAATTAGCGGCAGTTTAGGTTGGGTGTAGCAGTACATCAATCGATCGAGTAACTGCTACCTCAGCAAGCATTCTCCAACCGAGTCTTATTTAGGCCGCCGATTTTGCAAGAAAGCAGGTAAATCGGCACCAGCATTTTGAGGTGGCTGTGGCTTAGGCAGACTATCGCTACTAACCGATGTTCCTGGCTGCTTGCGGATCTGTTGTTCCACGGGTACTTGGGAGGGGCGGTGAATCACACCACCCGATCGTTGGCGGCTAACTGGCTCCGAAATCTCACCTGTAAATCCAGTCGCAATGACTGTGATTCGCATTTCGCCCTGCATCTGAGGATCGATCACCGCACCAAAGATAATATTTGCATTGGGATCTACGACTTCGTAAATTGTTTCCGCAGCAGTATTTACTTCGATTAGGGTCATATCAGCACCCCCAGTGATATTGAGCACGACACCGCGCGCACCTTCGATACTTGATTCCAGCAATGGAGAAGTGATCGCTTGAATGGCTGCTTCCCGAGCGCGGGATTTGCCAGATCCTTCACCGATACCCATCAGCGCCGAACCAGCGTCAGCCATTACTGTCCGCACATCTGCAAAGTCAACGTTAATCAGTCCGGGGATAGTGATAATATCAGAAATCCCCTGCACACCAGAACGCAGCACGTCATCTGCGATCCGAAATGCTTCTTGAACTGGCGTTTGTTCGTTGATTGCTTGGAGCAGTTTATCATTAGGAATAATAATCAAGGTGTCAACTTGACTTTGCAATCCACTAATTCCCTCCTCCGCCTGGTTTGTCCGTCGCCGCCCTTCAAAGGTAAAGGGACGAGTGACTACACCCACGGTGAGAGCGCCCATTTCCTTGGCAACTTCAGCTACAATTCGGGCTGCCCCAGTTCCAGTTCCACCTCCCATCCCCGCAGTGATAAAAACGAGATCGGCACCTTCTAGCGCCATCGCGATTTCTTCACGGGATTCTTCAGCGGCTTTTTGACCGATGGCTGGATTGCCACCAGCACCAAGTCCCCGAGTGAGTTTTTGACCTAATTGAATTCGCCGCGTCGCATCAGAATGCGATAGAGCTTGCGCGTCGGTATTCATCGTCCAAAACTCGATGCCTTCGATCTCACTGGCAATCATCCGGTTGACCGCATTACTGCCGCCACCGCCAACACCAATTACCTTGATGCGAGCTGCACTGCTAAAAGTGATATCGTCAGACATCCGTTCATCCCTTGGTGTGCTGTAGCCATTAGATTGGCTTTTGAATCCTGGATAGGAAAGTGGGCTGGAGTTATTCATGCACTTGATTATTCTGTGAACCTTTAAAGCATAGTAACCCGCATTATAGATATTTGAGAAATTACTTAGCTAAATTGTCAAAAACAATCTAG
Source organism: Chamaesiphon sp. OTE_75_metabat_567 (assembly GCA_031387965.1). Classification (GTDB taxonomy): domain Bacteria; phylum Cyanobacteriota; class Cyanobacteriia; order Cyanobacteriales; family Chamaesiphonaceae; genus Chamaesiphon. Next base: position 1,142 of record JANNDQ010000491.1, on the reverse strand, counting down.
CTGTCATTACCCAAATCCCAGCTAAGATTTGGACAAGATCTGGGTAAAATCTCGATTGTTGGGTAGACAATCAACAAGCTATAATATAGAGATTATAAAAGGATATATTTTAATCCTAAAATCCTTTAATACATGCTATTGATGTATTAAATGTATTAAACAATGGATACTGCATCAATTCTGGGCTGAGACAGGATTAGTCGGATTAGAAATAGCTTGCTTGAGTTGAAACCTAGGAGAATGGGGATTCTCTAGATCCAGGTAATCAATAATATCTGGGTTAGTGCCTTTTTGCCAGTTACGGAGTCGATCGAGTTGCTGCATTTGAGTCGTCAACCGAGGAATATCACCAATAGCGCCCAGTCTAACCTTCCCGATCTCAGTTTGCAGCATTAAATGTTGGGGATTGCGACAGTCAACTATGCCGATTGCTACTGGACTAGTCCGAATCGCCTGATACAGCTGTGTCCATTCGGGACAAACGCCAGTTGCGGGAGGTCTCAACTGGAGCTTGGGGAGGGACTGCCAAACCGTCGCTCGGTAGCTAGAAATCGGTAATTGGCGACCACGCTCATCTACAAATGCTGCGATTGGAGTATTTTCAGCTTGAAGAACCCGCGCTACAGGTGGAAGATCTTGCACTTGCACAATTAACTGTGGTGGCAATAAACCTCGATCGACTTTAGCACTAGCAATCGAACCGCGATCAATTAGTTGAGCAGTTAATTTCTCCGGCGCTAATTCCATAATCGGCTGTGGATAAGCAATTGCCAGCATCGATTTGATTGTCCGATCGTTCAGATACTGATTTCCTTGAACCTTAATCTGCTCAGGCTTAGAAATTGTCCAATCAGATCGATGAATAATCCATCCTAACCCACCTAGAATCCCACTCATACAAGTAAACCGCCAGAGTGACTTGATGACTCTGACTCGGCGGTGCTGTCGCTGTTGGCGGCGACGCTGTTTTAGTTGTTGGGGCGGTAGTGGTTGCTGCACGATTAGGCTTTAGGTTTTAGGCTTTAGGCTTTAGATGTTCTGTAGTTCTGTAGTTTTGTAGGGTGGGCACTGCCCACCATTTAGGTTTCAGCTTACCAGCTAGGTTTGAGGCATGATCTCTTTAGAGCGTGACGATCGCAATT
>JANNDQ010000440.1:0-5830 GCA_031387965.1 Chamaesiphon sp. OTE_75_metabat_567 | reverse complement strand
AAACTTCAGACGATCGAAGAACGTAAACCAATCTTGACTAGAATATTACAAAGCCAGGTTTCTGGCTTCACAACAGTAGTATCGGCAGCAGATTGGGTACAATTTGAATTGAGCACTAGTGGACAACCTTTGTGGTTATATCGTCCCTAGTCCCGATTAATACTAGAATTTTGCGGAGGATGATGGCGTGGAGTGGCAGATGAGGGCGATTCGAGGAGCAACGACAGCAAGTGAAAATACAGAGAGCGCAATCTCCATCGCTGTTACAGAGCTATTGCAAGAATTAGCATACCGCAATCGGATTGACCCCGATCGCATCCTCAGTGTCATTTTTACAGCTACAAAAGATTTAGATGCTGTATTCCCCGCCGCTATCGCTCGGCGAGTTTGTCCTGATTGGCAGGATGTCGCGCTGATGGATGTCCAGCAAATGCACGTTGAAGGTAGTTTACCTCGCTGTATCCGCTTTCTAATTCACGCAAATATGCCAGCAGATGCTAAAGTCTACCATCCCTACCTACGCGGTGCCAGTAATTTACGCCCCGATCGCAGTTTAGTAAGTTAGAGGGTAGATCTGTAGGTTGGGTAGAGCGATGGTGTTGGCGGTAGCGGAGCGTTTGCCCTAGCAATAGCCTCTCTGCAAAGAGACAACCCAACAGCCTAAAGATGTTGGGTTTCTGGATAAGATTGTTGGGTTTCATTCTTCAACCCAACCTACAGATCTACTCCCTACTCCCTACCCTCTACCCTCTATCCCGATTCGCCCGTAATTGCCCACAAGCAGCACTTGCGCCCAAGCCTTTGGAATAGCGAACACTAACAGCGATATGTCTCTGTTCTAGCATATCCACAAACTCCTGAATATCTCTGGGAGTCGGTCTGTCGTAATCGGCATCGTCGATCGGATTGTAAGGAATTAGATTAACATGGGTTTGGAAGCCGCGTAACTTGCTAGCTAGTTCGACAGCATGTGCGCGATAGTCGTTCACGCCTGCGAGGAGGACATATTCCACACTCAGCCTTCTACCAGAGATTTGGACATAATCTCGACACTCATCGAGCAAGTCATCAATGGGGTAATTAACAGCTGTCGGTACTAATTGAGCGCGTAGTTTTTGATTGGGTGCATGGAGACTCACAGCCAGGGTGACTTGCAGCTCATGCTCAGCCAGTTCATGAATTTTACCAGGAATTCCCACTGTTGACAGCGTGATCGATCGCTGAGAGATCCCGACATCCTTGTTCAGACACTTGATAGCTGTGACTACATTCATTAAATTAGCCAGTGGCTCACCCATACCCATAAACACCACATGGCTAACTCGCTCCTGAAAATCTTCCTGAATCGTCAGCACTTGATCGATGATTTCATGAGGATAGAGATGACGAGAAAATCCGCCTTTCCCAGTTGCACAAAAAGTACAAGCCATCGCACAGCCCACTTGAGAAGATACACAGACAGTCAAGCGATCTGAGGAAGGAATTCCTACAGCCTCGATGATTTGTCCATCCTGAAGTTGGAGTAGATACTTGATCGTACCATCATTAGCGACTGCCCGATGATGAATTGTCGATCGACCAATCGGAGTATCCTTGACTGTTTCCCGCCACTGCTTAGAAAATACAGTGATATCAGCCAGAGATTTTGCTCCTTCTTGATAAATCCATTGATACAGTTGCTTACCGCGATAGGCTGGCTGTCCCTGTGTCTGTACCCAGGTGGTCAACTCTGCTAAACTCAAGCCTAGTAGTGGGGTAATTGTGCTTTGAGGATCGGAATCTAGAGTGGTGACGGACATGTTTAAAGAAAAGTTATGACTGCGGAAGTGAGCGAATTGGGGGCAGGGGTTAAGATGTAGAAATATTTTTTACTCAGAAGATTGTATCTAATCTAAAGTTACTACTAACACCGACTCTGAGGGTAAAATGAGGATTCAATTAGCCTTACTATTTTAGACCATTTTCTTAAAAAATAGAGGTCAACTAGAGCTACTTGCCATCCCCTGATCGAATTATTTCTCTAGTGTGTCTAAACTAAGTGTCTAGCTTTGTTGGAATCCTGACTATTAAAGCTTCTCCATAAACCCGAACTCACAATTTCAAAATGGCTAAACCAATCGAACAAGTCGAACAAGATTTAACGCAACTGAGCGCAGCTAGCAGTGAATTAGGCAGAGAGCTAATGGCTGCATACCAAAGTTACTTCCTAATTTTCTCCTCAACACTTAAACAACAGTCAATTCAGGGCTGTTATTATTTGTGTACCACTTGCTATCCAGAGTCCTTCTTAAAATTAAATCATCCTCAGCGATCGCAATTACTCAAAACATTGCAACGAGTAATTGGTAATGTAATTACAGATCTAGTCGTTCATCTCAATCCAGATCGTCGAACTACTAGTAACGACGATGAGCCAACTGGAGAACTAACACCTATTCCGGTAATGCCGATTGATTGGTTTGCTACTCCTACCTCCCTGTCAACTTGGCAACAAAACTTAGAGGAAGAATTAAATCATAGTTTGAAAGAGATTTCTTACAAAGTAAATCTATTACTGCAACAAGCCCAGGTGATGCCAGTAAATATTCCTAAGCCAATATTAGAAGCAACGGCTCAAGCAGATCGACAAGGCGGAAATACAGCCAACATTCCTAATATATTGAGCGTATTAATCGAACAAGATATTAAAGAGCAAGAACTACAGCTAGAGGATTTAGATAATTCAGGTGAATTAAATGATTCTCCACAAATCGTTCAAATTCATAGTCTCTATCTACGCTTGATCGAAATTGAATTTTCTGATGTTTCAGTATTAAGTTTGCGCAAAAATATCAGTCAGCTAGTGAATAAATCCAAGGCTTTACGACGTGAATATCTCCAAAAACAACAAGAATTAAAAATCGCTGAAGCTGAATCAGCTTGGCGAAATAGTTGGTTTGAATCCCCATAGTTAATATCTGTGCATGTAAAATCGATTCAATCATCTAAAATCTAAAGTCTTAGTAACCTAAAGCCTAAAACCTAAAGCCTAAAGCCTAAATAAATGTCCGACGAACCAGACTGGTTAAGAATTCAAAAAGCATTAGCGATCGAGGCGCAATACGGCTACACTGACCTAATGGGTCAACAGTATCGCTTTGGTGAATTCTTGTGTCTAAGTTTTGGTAAACCTCCTACACACGCCAGTGGTAAAGATCGTCAACACTGGCGCGAATTAGCTTTTGAATTTGCCAAATATCAAGATCTTGAGTTGTTCGATCGTAAGTCATTAATTGCCAAAGCTAGTCAATTTTTAACCATTGCTCAACAAGTAGCCAGTCAAGATAATTATCGAGAACCTGTTAAGTTAGCAAGAGCAAGTGAATCGTCGAGTAGTATTCCCCCTAAGCAATCTCCACCAGTTCCGAAGATTTCTCCAGCCACCACCCCAATTATTCAAGCAGATACTAAACTAACACTAGGATTATATCTCCGAGATATTCCGCAAATAGGTATTCGCAAAGCCGAAATTTTGGCGAGATTAGGATTGCTGACTGTTAAGGATGTTTTGTATTACTACCCTCGCGATCATATTGACTATGCCAAGCAGAATAATATTATCGAACTGGAGCCAGGTAGCACGGTTACACTAGTAGGTATTATTCGCAAAATTAACTTTTTCACGAGTCCTAAAAACAAAAAGCTGAACGTATTAGAAGTGACGATCAAAGATGAAACTGGCAGTCTCAAGATCAGTCGCTTTTATGCGGGAACTCGTTATAGCAATCGTGGTTGGCAAGAAGCTCTTAAACGCAAATATCCGGTCGGGAGCTGGATTGCTGCATCTGGATTAGTCAAGCAAGGTAAATATGGAATCAATTTAGATAACCCCGAACTCGAAGTATTAGCAGATAGTGAAGCAAGTATTTCTTCTCTCAAAATTGGGCGGGTATTACCAGTTTATCCCTTAATTGAAGGCGTATCTGCGGATATTGTGCGTGAAGCTGTGATCACAGTTTTACCTGCGGCGGGAAAAATCAAAGATCCACTGCCCAAGGTGGTGCGCGAACAATATGGATTGATGGAATTAGCATCTTCAATTCAGAATATCCATTTCCCTGAAGATAGCGATACTAAAGGAGCTGCACGCCGCAGACTAATTTTTGATGAATTCTTTTACCTGCAATTAGGCTTCCTACAGCGGAGAAGTTCACTGCGCCAGATTCACACTCAAGCAATTATCAATCCGACGGGCGTATTGATCGACAGGTTTAGAGAAATACTACCATTTCAACTTACCAACGCCCAACAGCGAGTTATCGGCGAAATCCTTCACGATATCCAACAGCCCGCCCCGATGAATCGGCTAGTGCAAGGCGACGTTGGCTCCGGCAAAACCGTCGTGGCAGTCATGGCAATCCTCGCCGCAATTCAATCCGGCTACCAAACCGCACTGATGGCTCCAACTGAAGTCCTCGCCGAGCAACACTATCGCAAACTCGTCAGCTGGTTTAACCTGCTCCACATTCCCGTCGAACTCCTAACTGGCTCCAGCAAAACCGCCAAACGGCGAAAAATCTACAGCGAACTAGAAACAGGCGAACTATCGATCGTAGTTGGCACCAATGCTATAATTCAAGATAAGGTCAACTTTCGCAACCTCGGTTTAGTCGTTATCGACGAGCAGCATCGCTTCGGTGTTTTCCAACGGGCTAAATTGCAGCAAAAAGGCTCCCAGCCTCACGTTCTAACAATGACAGCCACGCCCATCCCCCGCACCCTCGCCCTCACCCTCCACGGCGACTTGGATGTGAGCCAAATTGACGAACTCCCCGCAGGTAGACAGCCAATTCAAACCAACGCTGTCAATAGTCGCCAGCGCATTCAAGTGTACGAGCTGATGCACCGCGAAATTGCCCAAGGACGGCAAGCATACATCGTCCTCCCGCTTGTCGAAGAATCTGAAAAGCTCGATCTTCGTGCCGCCACCGAAGAGCACGAACGCCTAGCCACCGAAGTATTCCCGCAATATCAAGTCGGCTTACTCCACGGGCGGATGGCTTCCGCCGATAAAGATGCCGCACTCAGCGCCTTCCGCGATAACGTCACCCAAATCATCGTTTCCACCACCGTGATCGAAGTCGGCGTAGATGTCCCCAATGCGACGGTAATGCTGATTGAAAACGCCGAACGCTTTGGCTTGTCCCAACTCCACCAATTACGCGGGCGCGTCGGACGGGGCGAACATCGATCCTACTGTCTGCTAATGAGCAGCAGCAATTCTAGCAACGCCAAGCAGCGCCTACAGGTGCTAGAACAGTCCCAAGATGGATTTTGGATCTCTGAGATGGATATGCAACTGCGCGGCCCAGGGCAGGTTCTCGGCACCCGTCAATCAGGCGTGGCAGACTTTGCCCTTGCTAGTTTGGCAGAGGATGGAGAGGTACTGTCGATCGCCCGTGATGCAGCGGAGAAGGTGATTTTACAAGACAACGATTTGAGTCAATCCTCACTATTAAAGGCGGAATTGGATTATCGCTTTCAGAAACTCATGGGCGGAAGTATTTTAACCTGAATCACATTCGCTTGTTGCACGTCTGAGCTTGCTTAATCGATTGAGACTTGCTATGATAATGTTTCACAACGGGACGTAGCGCAGCTTGGTAGCGCACTACTTTGGGGTAGTAGGGGTCGGAGGTTCAAATCCTCTCGTTCCGATTAGGAATTAAACACCACTAGAAAAAGCTCCAGCAAAGCGTATTAACTTTGTTGGAGCTTTTTTAGTTAGGTAAAGGGAGATTAGAATGATTCAAGTAATCCCAGAACGCAAGAAAAGTTTTTCTAGTTTTAC
>JANNDQ010000437.1:0-3057 GCA_031387965.1 Chamaesiphon sp. OTE_75_metabat_567 | reverse complement strand
TTGAAGTAGTTTGGCACTAAGCTGATGGCAAGTGGGGCATTCATAGATCCAGTCTGTCGGCTGAAAGTCCTGTTGGCAGGTAGAACAATAGCAAATCGCTGGGATGGTTTCGATCGAGAGTGTGGCTGTTTCGGCGATCGTGCCTTGAATGACGATATCAAAGGCAAATTCCAAGGCTTCAGGAATTACCCCCGATAATTGACCGACTCGTAATGCGATCCGATGGATTTTAGTCGCGTTTTGTTGCTGGGCGTAACTTAATGCTAACTCAAGCGTGTTTTCTAACAGACTGACTTCATGCATGACTCAGGTGAGGCAAGGCTCACACTTTGTTAAGAGCCTCAACCGCTATCTGTATATACGATAACCCATCCAGTAGAATAGAGATGAGATCTATCCATTCTGCTATGGGTATTTGAGTTGCGCCGACCTGAAATTCGATCTCCTGAGCTGGCGATTACCTTGCGGTAGGCTACGCCAACGATCGGCAGGAATACAGACAAGAGATCGGTGACAATCGAATAGCAAAATGATATTGGCTCCATAGCATTAGTTCCAACAGAAGGTGCGGTATGGGCGGTATAACGACTTCGGACACACTCACGCAAGAATTTCAAACTGCGATCGCCGATTTGCGTCAGGTCGATCCTCGCGTCGGTTTATTCCGGTTCGTGACGATTGGCATCATAGTTCTCAGTTTAATGGGAATAGCCTGGTCAGTCGGTAATCTGTTTGCGTTCGTGGCAATTACGGCAATTGCGGGCATCTTTTATCGGAATCGCCGGAAAACCCTGCCCTATAAGGGCGGGGATGTAGAGGCGGTGACTGAGGAATCCCACCCCCGACTGAAACCGACATGCCGTAGGCACTCGGAAATGAGGGGGTGGGTGACGAAGGAACAATAAATCCATGCTTGATACTAGGGTAAAACACTGCGATTCTTGACATTTTATGTGAACTGCGTTAATATAAACACAGGTCGAACCCAGTGATTAACCATGATCGTTCTAGAGTTTAAAGCTTACGGGAAGTTAGAGCAGTTCATCGCTGTTGATGAAGCATTGCGGACTGTCCAGTTCATCAGAAACAAATGCTTACGCTTTTGGATTGATGGATTGGGCAAGTCTCAATATGACCTTAATAAATATTGTGCTGTATTGGCTCATGAATTCCCCTTTGCTGATAAATTAAACTCGATGGCTAGACAAGCTAGCGCAGAACGGGCATGGTCAGCAATCGCTAGATTTTACGACAACTGCAAAAAGAAGGTAGCTGGACTCAAAGGTTTTCCCAAGTTCCAGAAAGACAACCGATCTATTGAATATAAAACCTCTGGATGGAAACTAGCTGATGATCGTAAATCAATAACTTTCACCGATAAAAATGGGATTGGCAGACTGAAAATGAAAGGTACTCGTGACCTAAATTTCTATCAGCCAGACCAGATTAAGCGGGTGAGGTTGGTTAAACGAGCTGACGGCTGCTACGTTCAATTTTGCATCCAAGTAGACAGAGAGGAAGTAATTGAACCAACACATCGAACCATTGGTTTAGATGTTGGATTAGAGTCTTTCTACACTGATTCGCTGGGTAACAAAGTTGAAAATCCTCGGTTCTACCGGACTGGCGAAAAGAAAATGAAACGGTCACAAAGACTAGTTTCTCGCAAAGTAAAAGGCTCTGGAAATAGACGTAAAGCTAGAGTTAAATTAGCTAGAGTTCACCTCAAAATAAGTAGACAGCGTAAAGATCATGCTACTAAATTGGCACGATGCGTAATCACATCTAACGATGTCATCGTCTATGAAGATTTGCGGATTAAGAACATGGTTAAAAATCATTGTCTGGCTAAGTCAATTAATGACGCTGGATGGTATCAATTTCGAGTTTGGCTGGAGTATTTTGGCAAGGTATTTAAACGGGTAACTATTGCAGTTAACCCAGCCTACACGTCCCAAGAATGCTCTAGCTGTGGCGTAATTGTGAAAAAGTCGTTGTCTACCCGCACCCATGTTTGTCGATGTGGATGTAAGTTAGATCGCGACCACAACGCTGGTATAAATATCCTTAACTCAGGATTGGGTACAACGGGGCACGTTGGAACCTTTGCGCTTGACGCAAGCAACGCTTCTGGAGACATACCCTCTACTCTCGTTGGTGCAAACCTGCGTGGGCAAGGTGCGTCGTTGAGAGAAGAATCCCCTCGCCTTTAGGCAGGGGAGTGTCAAGAAATCTCTTGGCTTGAATTGATGGAACGCTTCGCTATCAATCCTCAGCGACGGCGGTTAGCAACGGGTTTAGCCGCAGCTTTGCGGAAGTTAGCGATCGCGGGTTGTCGGCGAATTGTAATTGGGGGAAGTTTTGTGACTAGCAAGGAATATCCCAACGATTTTGATGGTTGGTATGAGAGCTTTGGTTTGGATCTCGACATTCTAGATGCGCTGTTTTTAGAAGATGTCGAGTCTCAAATGGAAGTATTTGGGGGCACATTATTCAGCCCGCCCAGCTATGAAGGATTTTTTCAAACAGATCGAGAGGGACGACCCAAAGGTGTAATTGTCTTAGACCCCAAGGAAATGATTACTCAGCAAGGAAGATAGCCATGATTCAAAATGAACGTCAGTATCGAATCACTCAAACCAAGTTGCGAGAGTTCGAGCAACAATTGGCGGATCTCGACCTTCAAGATCCCAATTTACATTCCCGACAAGCGATCGGTTGGACGAATAGTTACAATCTGACAATTCGCCACTTGAAGCAGGAACTGGCTGAATACGAACTGCTCAAAAGTGGTCATATTTTGACTTTTGTATTGGGTTCGCTTAACGATTTACCAACTACGTTAATTAAGGCAAGAATCGCGGCGGGGATGACCCAAAAGGAATTGGCTGATAAAATTGGCGTTCGCGAACAGCAGATTCAAAGGTATGAGGCTAGTCATTATAGTTGTGCTAGTTTCGATCGATTGCGATCGATTGCTACTGCTTTGAATATTGAAATTACTCAAGCAGTCATGCAAGTTCAACAGGTATAAATCGAGAGAACATGCTGAAGTTG
>JANNDQ010000413.1:0-2852 GCA_031387965.1 Chamaesiphon sp. OTE_75_metabat_567 | reverse complement strand
GTGGCACAACTATCGAGCAGATTGAAATGAGACTTCTTACCTTTTTTGAAACTCAACAATTACAGACTCCAATTCAAATTTCAAATACGATTCAACATATCTACAACCTTATTCTGTAGTCTTCCGGCGGGAAGGGAGTATTAGTTAAGGTTGTGCGAATCGATAATGGTAATGGTGAAAAACAATTTTATCAGAATCATTGGGATGAGAATAGCTGGAAAAAGGGTAATCCAGATCGAGTAAAGAAGTCGATCCCGATCTATCGATATGCAGAAGTTCGACAGGCGATCGAGGCTGGGGGCTTAATCTTTCTGGTAGAGGGTGAATCTACTGCTGATTCACTTTGGGAACTAGGAATCGCTGCTACTACCACGATCGGCGGTTCTGGCGGATATCACAGCTACGGAAATTATCAGGCAGATTTACAGGGGGCGCGATTAGTCTTAGCACCAGACAAAGATCCTAATGGACTCAAGTATATCGCCAACATCGAACAAGACTTCCCCAGTCAAATCGAGGGTTATTATCTAGCAGGAACCCAAGGACTATGGAAAAATCCAGCGGGGGGAATGGATATTGGGGATGACATTCGCGAGGCTTGCGCGTCATCTCACGATCGACAACATACCAAAGAGCGGATTTTAGCTAAAGTAATTAGTCCAACTGATTATCAGCAGATCCGCAGTCAGACCAGCGATGTAGACACTCCAGCCGAAATCATTACGGTAGCTGCTGGCGATCGACCTGAAAAGGAAGAGCGCAAGACAGGCGGCGATCGACTGTTGGAAATTTCCAAGACAGCCACCTATTTCCACACCTCCGACAAAGTTGCTTATGCTGATGTGACGATCGAAGGGAACCGCCACACCTACGCTGTTCGCTCCAAAGCTTTCAGACTATGGCTATCAGGTGAATATCTTGACAGCACCGAGAAAGGCATCGGATCGCAGACGCTTCAGGATACCCTCTCGACCTTAGAAGCGATCGCTATATTCCGAGGTGAAACCCGCGAAGTTCATCTAAGAACAGCAGAGCATCAAGGGAAGCTATACCTGGATTTGGGTACATCAGATTGGAAGACGATCGAGGTCGATTCTTCTGGCTGGCGAGTAATCCTAGAACCACCCGTAAGGTTTTGGCGACCAGATTCGCTACTACCATTACCCATTCCGGTTACTGGGGGGAATCTCGATGAGTTGAAGGAATTGCTAAATGTGGATGGTTCATCATGGACGCTAATCGTCACATTCCTACTGTTCTGTTTTTGCCCCGATAAAACATACCCCGTATTGGTTCTATCCGCCCACAGAGGTAGCGGAAAGACAGCGGCGGCGGAAATCATCAAAGGGTTAATCGATCCTGGTAAGGCGGCTTTAATTAAGCTTCAAAACGATACCCATAAATTAGCTGTAGCAGCTACCCGTCGTCATCTGATGGTCTATGACAACGTGAGTCATATTAGCCCCGATCAGTCCGATGACCTGTGCCGAATTGCGACGGGTTTTGGTTTCAGCACTCGCACTCTGCACACCACTGATGAGGAAACCACCTTCGAGTTAACCCGACCCCAAATCATTACCGCGATCGATGCCCTGGTGACACGCGACGATTTAGCCGATCGAGTCCTAATGGCTCAACTGCCAGAAATCCCAGCCGAGAAGCGACTACCCCAGGGCGAACTTAATGCCAAGGTCGAAGCAGCCAGACCGAGAATTCTAGGGGCATTGTTAACCGCTCTCAGTCAAACATTAGCCCAACCGCGTCCCAACCCCGAAACACTTCCTCGAATGGCTGATTATGCTCTGTTCGCGATCGCCTCTGAGAAAGCATTAGGACTGAAAAAGGGTGAGTTTATGGCAACCTTCGATAAAAGCCGCGAACAGTCCAGACAGATAGTGATCGAGTCCTCACCTGTTGGTGAAGCAATCGTCCGGTTGATGGAGAAAACGTCGCTAGTCTGGAAGGGTACAGCTTCTAACTTACTGACTGCTCTAGAAAAGTGTACAGATGGAGCCACTTATCGATCTCGCTACTTCCCGAAAGCTTCTAATAGCCTCAGCCGTCAACTGACTCGATTAGCACCCGATCTCAAAGCCTTGGGGATAGAAGTAGGATATTTCCGAGAAGGGCAAGATCGAAACAGACTTATCTGCTTGGAGAAAGTTGTAAAAATATCGTCCATATCGTCCATACCGTCCGCCAATGATACTAAAGCCAGTCAGGACAAGGGTTTAAACGCGGACGATATTATGGACGATACACGGACGATATCTAATGTTACAGACGATATAGCGGACGATATTACAAATACGGACGATACACGGACGATATCACATTCACATATCGTCCATGCTGAAAGTACACCAGATCAAGGTTTTTAGGCTTTAGCGGACGATAAGGACGATAAAAAATCAATATTGTCTAAAGAGTCTAACAAAGTCAATAATTCGATCGACATACCGGAGGCGACAGATGATGAATTCTAAATTGCTAATCGGATCTGTTGTCTACGGGGCGGCTGGAATCGGTTAACCCCGATGAAGTTATTTAATTACATTAAACTACAATTGATTGAAACCCTCTTCCTATAAAAACCAACACTAAAAACTACAACTAAAAGGGCTAACCGCTGTATTATTAACAACTCATAAAACTATATTAAATATTCCCCACTCTACCAGATTTTTTAGATCGGCATGTGAAAAGACCCCCCTACCCTTTTTTAGACAACACACTAACCAGAAACTACAGAATCTCATCTACTTGTGTTTGGGAGTTTTACATACCCACAACAAAACACCCACCCTGGACTAATTGGATCTACCAAAATGTGTCTAAGGTGCTGGGATACT
>JANNDQ010000411.1:0-2238 GCA_031387965.1 Chamaesiphon sp. OTE_75_metabat_567 | reverse complement strand
CAGCTATTTTTTAGTATGTAATTACATACTAAAAATAGTTAGAACATACTCCCAGTAACAGTTTTAGTTAATTTACTTATTGCGAATCGGTGTATTTATTACTGCCATAGGGTTTGAGCCAAAATTTTAGTATGTAATTACATACTAAAATCTCGATCCCAAAAACTCCTGAATCTCAGATATACCAGCATTTCGAGCGATAAATATTTTCACCTTTTGGACTTTTGATGCGGTAATGCTTAAACATCGGGTGCGCCAGCGATCGTTCACCTTCTCTTTCCAGGTAATTTGCCACTTCCAATGTTTGACGTTATGGGGATCTCGTTCTCCCTTGACCTTGGGATATTCAACTATCTCGCCGCGTTTATTAGTGACTTTTTGGGTGTACTGGTGAAGAGAACCATTTTTACCTGCGATCGTCAATCGCATTTTTAGTTTGGAGCTACGTAGCTATGATATTTAGGAAATGGTGGATGGGATTTCGTCGGATTTATTAAAGTCCGAACGTAGTCAAATTGGCAAGATTCAAAGTTAAATTCTGCCTCAATAGACACATAGATATTTTTCTTAGATTCCTCTTGAATAGGGCAGTCGTTCCACTGGATAGGGACATTTAAAGGCTGTTTGAGTCTAGAGCGGATGCAGGGATTAATTAACGTGTTTGAGTGTACCTGAATACAAGTTTGACCGTCAATCGTTTTCCATAATCCAGATAGTCTAAAATAATTAGGTCTTAGATCCTGATAAATTCGGTCGTTTTTAGTATTTACTGTATTGAGATAAGAGAAAGATATTACGACTAAATTTTGATTATTATCTATAATTGGATAGACAATTATCTCTAAATCACTACCTTGTTCTGCTATTACTCTTTCTAAAGAAGTAAATCTACTGGCTTTTTTAAAACCTGCTGAAAATAAGGAAAACTCTCGATCCCCAAAGAGGATAGTGGCTTCACCTTCGTATAACTTGATACGTACTTGAATTCTCCCAATTGCCTGGTAGATGCTTAATAAGCGGGTTTTATCTCTAGCTTTTATCTGTTCCGGTGTTAAAAGTATTGGTTTAGGTTTGGATGGAGGGTCTGAAGTAGCTTCATCTTTAACTACTTCACCTAATACTGCAACTTTCTCCAATACTTCTTCAACTATGGAAACTTGAGACTTATCTTCGTCTTCAGTCTCTACAGCTTTTTTATTTGCTGTTGAAGCTTTCGATCGAGTCTTAGTTTTACTTTTAGTCTTTACGACTTCTTCTGACACTGAAAGTATATCCTCGATCGCTGAAACCTTTTTTTGTGACTTAGCTTTACTTTTAACTGACGTTGAATCTTTTTCAGGCTCAGACTCTAGTTGGGATGTAAGTTGTTTCTTAACCATGCCTATAATTTTACTCATTATTTTATAAGTCCTATGTTTTAATAACAATCAACTAAAATAAACTTACATTGTCATGAAGATTTTAGGCTCTATTCTTTGAATTTTAATCAATTTTGAGATATAATATTAACAAGAATAAAAGTTAATTTTAAGGCTTTGGCTTTATTATCAGAATACCCAGATAATTGGACAGAAATTGCAACGGCGGTTAAACGATCGGCAGGGTATCGCTGTAATAATTGCGGGTTGAAGTGTTTGCCTCCTGCTAGCAGCTATCGACACCTCGGTCTATCCCTCCGGCGCAGACTATCCGCACAAGTCCACCATCTCGATCGTAACCCAAGACATAACGATCGTGCGAATCTTGTTTGCCTGTGCAGCGGGTGTCACCTACGTCAGCACCGTCATCATCCCCAGCCAAGTCCAGGTCAATTATCTCTCAAACTGAAGCTACCTGCCAACCGCCGTTCGCGTCGAAAACCAAGAAATTTTCAAATGACTTTTGCCGATCTTATCGAGCGATTACCGCGACTGTCAATGGAATCAGTCGAGCAGCTTGAATTGGCGATTCCGCAAAGCGGAGGCTTCACCAACGAGCCAAAATCTTGATGTTTACCAGGAAAACTATGTTGAAACTATCGATCGTCACAGTCACACGATCGCGTCCTCAACTATTAGCGCGAGCGATCGCCTCACTCAAAGCTCAATCGAGCCAGGATTTTGAGTGGATCGTTATCAATGATGGTGAAGATATCGCTACTAAGAAAATAATCTGCGATGCGGACATCTATTTCCCCTACACTTACTTAGGTATGGCTCATCCCAATCGGGGATTTACACTAGCTTACGGCAGGAACAG
>JANNDQ010000351.1:0-2897 GCA_031387965.1 Chamaesiphon sp. OTE_75_metabat_567 | reverse complement strand
ATCGAAAAAACTGGAATACCAGTCAATACTATCATCTTAAAACCGCTCAGTTTGGAGGATTTGAATGAGCTGGTTGCCGATACATTGCATTGTGATTTGCTGTTGGCTGAGCCATTAACTGAATTGATCGATGTTAAAACTAAAGGCAATCCCTTTTTTACTACCCAATTTCTCAAAACATTATATGAAGATGGACTGATTACCTTTGTTCGTTCGAGCCAGCAGGGATCTATCGGTGGATGGATCTGCGATCTTACCAAAATTAAATCATTGGTTGTCACCGATGATGTGGTCGAATTTATGGCATTACAGTTGCAAAGATTGCCAAGCGTTACACAATGGGCGATCACCTGTGCCGCCTGTATCGGTACAGAATTCGATCTGCACACTTTAGCGATCGTATTGGAGCAATCACCAGAGCGGACAGCCTCGGAATTGTGGAGTGGATTAGAAGCAAATTTGCTAATTCCGACGACGGAAACATACAACTTTTTTAGCCAATCGACGATTGGGCAAAGCCCACACTTCGTGAACGAATCGGTGCCAAGTAAGACAGCTAATCCAGTTTATCGCTTTTTACACGATCGCGTCCAACAAGCAGCCTACTCCCTGATTCCCGACGACCAAAAACAATTAGCTCATCTAAAAATTGGCAACTTAATCTATCAAAATTCTTCGGAAATTGTTAGAGCAGAAAGATTATTTGATATTGTTGGACAGCTGAATCTAGCCAAGGAATTAGTTACCGATCCAATCGATAAACAAAGAATTGTCGATCTCAATTTTAAAGCAGGTCAAAAAGCCAGGAATTCTACTGCTTATACTGCGGCAAATATTTATTTCCAAACAGGTATCGAAATTCTTGGTGTTGACTGTTGGGAGACTGAGTACCAATTGACATTAGATCTACATGTTGCTGCTGCTGAAGCTGCCTATCTGGCAGGAAATATCGAGCAGATGGAAGAGATCGCGGCTGTAGTTTTGCGATCGGCTCGGACGATTTTGGATAAAGTTGAGATCTATAGAATCCAAATTGCCGCACTTACTGCTAATGGCAAGATGATCGAAGCGATCTCTATTGGTAGAGATGCTTCGGCTCGATTGGGAATTGAACTGCCGATTACACCCGATGAAGCTGAGACTGGTAAGGCATTACAGGCTCTTGCCTGTCAACTAGAGTGCAGAGAGATTGAAGACATCCTAGATCTGCCAGTGATGAGCGATATTCAAACACAGCTCACGATGAAACTGTTGACTGATTTAAGCGCACCTATTTTCACTACGGCACCAATGTTAATGCCTATTCTGAGTGCCAAGATGGTAAGTCTGTCAATCCAGTTTGGGAATACACCTGCATCAGCAATGGGATATGCTAACTATGGTTTTGTAATGAGTGCCTTTTTTGGAGATATTGAAACGGGTTATCGTTTCGGTAAATTAGCACTGGCGTTAGTGGATTCTCTCGATACCAAAGAATTTCAGGGTAGAATTTCCTTTTTAGTTGCTACTTGGATTCAGCATCGCAAAGAATCGATCCGATCAACCATTCCAGTATTGAAATATGCCTACGCAGCTAGCCTAGAATCTGGTGACTTTATCTCGGTCGGATATAGCATTTCTTGTTACTTTGATGCAAACTTGATCTGTGGAATTGAGCTGCATATCTGGGAAAAAGAAATATCACTTCATCTGATTGAGCTAGAGCGACTCAAACAATATTCTGCTCAAGTTTATCTAGCAATGAAACGGCAGGTTGCGCTGAACTTGATGAGCAGTGCGAATCAACCGGAATACTTAATCGGCACTGCTTACGATGAGACGGTGATGATACCAAAACATCTGCAAGATAGCGAATTTGTGGCGATCGCCTTGGTACACATCTACAAATTGATGTTGGCATATTTATTTAGTAACCACAAAGCTGCTCTAGAAAATATTACTCAAGGCGAACAGTATTTGATCGCAGTGTCAGGGATGGCTTCAGCTTCTTCGTTCCATTTTTATGCTGCTCTAACATATCTAGCCCTTGCAGCTGATCAGTCAGCTCAGGAGCAATCGATAACGCTCTCTCAAGGAGAGATTTATCAAGCGACTATTTTTAAGTGGGCAACAGAGACTCCGATGAATTATCTGCACAAATGGCATTTAATTGAAGCGGAGAAACAACGAGTACTAGGTAATAAAGCCGGAGCGATCGAACATTACGATCTGGCAATTTCAGGTGCGAAGGAACATCAATTTATTCATGAAGAAGCACTCGCAAACGAATTAGCGGCGAAATTTTATCTCAGCTGGGGCAAAGAAAAAATAGCTCAATCATATCTAGCTGAAGCTTACTACTGTTATGGACGTTGGGGCGCTAATGCCAAAGTGGATCATCTCCTGAAACTCTATCCTCAACTCCTCGCTGCGATCCTCCAGGCAGAGGCTGTGGAGCCGGATGTCACGGAGAGAAGCGATCTTAGTAGCTCATTGATGAGTGACTGCACATTTCTAGATATGGCAGCGCTACTGAAAGCTTCACGGACTATTTCCGAAGAGATCAGACTCGATCGCACTATCTGTAACTTGCTCGATCTCGTCATTGCCAATGCTGGTGCGGATAAGTGTGTCTTATTACTGGAACAAGACGCAAATTTACAGGTAGTCGCCAGAGTAGAACTGGGACAACATCCTCAGCTACTACCGCCGATTTCTTTTGATTCGAGTAACGATGTGGCAATTAGCTTGATCAACAAAGTCAAACATAATCTAGAGCCAGTTCTGCTGATTAATCCGATCGAATCCCCAGAATTTAATGGAGATCCCTACCTTCGCCAAAATCAGCCCAAAAGTGTTTTGTGTAGTCCGATCCTCAATCAAGGTGAGTTAATTGGCATCCTGTATCTGGAAAATCA
>JANNDQ010000252.1:0-1634 GCA_031387965.1 Chamaesiphon sp. OTE_75_metabat_567 | reverse complement strand
AATGAATTTGTTACCGCCGTCAAAGAAGATCCGAATTTGATGGCAGAACTTAACGCGGCTGTCGATGTCGAGTCTTACTACAAAATTGCTCAAGATCATGGCTATTTCTTTACAAATGAAGAACTCAAAGCAGAGTTAAGTCAAGAATCTCAGGAAGAATTGGCAGGGATGATTAATCCTGGCATGGCACCAAGGGCGCATTTAGGTGCTCAATAGATAAGTGCTTAGGGCTACATGATCGGGTCATAGCAATCTTGGTTGCACCAAAAAAGCGTTGATGATATCTAGCTCTAAGACTCTAAGTTATTGTTGTGAACCCAGGTAAAACAGAAGCAGGCACCCGATTTATGCTGGTTATCTAACCAAATTCGACCGCCTTCGCCTTCGACGATTTTTTTGACCACAGCTAAACCAATCCCGGTATTTTCCTTGGTATCACTTAATTTTAGGGTCTGAAACATCTCGAAAATGCGTTCTTGATCTGCTCCTATCGAAATTCCTGGCCCATCATCGGCGATCGAGAATTGATAGCGATCGCCTAAATCTAAAGCAGAAATTTTAATTAGGCCATCAGTCCGATCGTGATGCTTAATAGCGTTGCTAAGTAAATTGGCGAAAACTTGGCTTAACAATATGCGTTTAGTAAATATAGTGGGCAAAGGTGACAAAAATTCGATCTTGAAATTTTCTGGAGGAGCAAGAGAATCAATGATTTCGGGTAAAAGTTTAGCTACATCAACCATTTCGCTCTCTAATGCCTGTCGCCCAACCTGTGAATAACGCAGTAAGCCATCAATTAAGGCATCCATACGATAAATTCTTTGGCGTAATAACAAGAACTGTTGTTGGCTCGCTTGGGCAATTTTCTCTTCAAGATCTTCTTCGATCCACATTGATAAGTTTGCTATTGCTCTTAAAGGAGCTTTGAGATCATGAGAAACCATATAAACAAAACTGTCTAGCTCCTGATTTCGTTCCTTTAAACTTTCTTGGGTTAAGACCAAAGATCGATTGAGGCGTTGCAAATCAATGGTCTGTTTTAAGTTCAATAGCTCTAGGTGCTTGCGATCGGTGATATCTTGGATCGCAGAAATAAAATACTGCGGAATGCCAACTTCTCCGGCAACTTTTATTTCCCGCACCAGTGAGACTGTTAAACAGACCCATATATGATGTCCTTCTTTGTGGACATATCGTTTTTCCAAGGTATATTCATTAATATCGCCGTTTAATAATTGTTCAACCAAAGCAAGATCCTCAGCTAAGTCGGCAGGTTCGGTAATCGCCTGAAAGGTAGTTCCAGATAGTTCTTCCTGGCTATAGCCTACAATCTCACAGAATTTGTTATTTAACCGCGACATAGTGCCATCTAACGCCACATGACAAAATCCCATTGAGGTATACTCGAAGGTATGACGAAATAGTTCTTCACTAGCTTGCAGAGCTATCTCCACCCGTTTTTGTTCAGTAATGTCATCGATCAAACCAGATATTTGCAGCCGATCGGTTTCAGCCTGTTTATAGTGAGTAATATCGCGCATCAATACTACTGCTCCTAACTTTTCACCAGTAGTACTATAAATTGCTGCCCCGCTAGCTAGAAGCGATCGAGCCTTACTCTGTTTAGGTTTGAT
>JANNDQ010000027.1:0-8881 GCA_031387965.1 Chamaesiphon sp. OTE_75_metabat_567 | reverse complement strand
GTTTTTTCGATGATCTCGTTGTCATATCTGGCATATTGGGGATGATAGATCGATCGATACTGAAAGTCTGGCTCGATTTGAACTGAACTAATCGGAATCCCCGTTTCTTCAGTCATCTCTCTGAGCGCACACTCTAGATCTGATTCCCCTGGCTCGATATGTCCTTTAGGTAGATCGTACCTGTCGGCATGTTTCATCAGCAGGAAAGATTTCTGAGGACTGGTACGACTCCCTCTAAATAAAATAAACCCGCAGGCTTTGACTTGTTTCATGAATTTAGCCGATCGATTAGAAGCTGCTTTCCCCTATTCTAAACCGTTACTCTCTTCCCACCATTCACTATCCACCATCCACCATTCACTCACCACCCTGCCACCTTACGTTCTGTCACAATCGATCAATCATCGCTTCAAACAGCAGTTAATCTAGAAATATCCAAACAGCCAGATGATCTGGAGCTATGGTAATTTAGGATTAAAACTTTTATTGGGGCAACATTATGACAACTGCTAGACTAGCGAATTATCCCTATCAAATTACCGATCGCGAACAGCAAAATTTGTTGCAGACGATCGATCATAGTCAGATTAATGCTCTGCCCGAAATTTGGGAAATAGTTGCTGCCAAATGTGGTGAAGTTATTGCGCTCAATGCACCGCACAGCAAACCAGAAATTAGCCTGACTTATCGAGAAGTAGCCACTCAAATTAGATTATTTGCGACTGGATTGCAAAGCTTGGGGATTCATCCCCAGACTGGCGTAGCTCTATTTGCTGACAATAGTCCCAGATGGATGATTGCCGACCAAGGAATTATGCTAATGGGCGCATTTAATGCTGTTCGGAGTTCTCAAGCCGATCCTGAAGAATTATGCTCAATTCTAGACAATAGCCAAGCCCAAACATTAGTAATTGAAGATCTCAAAACACTCACAAAATTGAGCAGTAAATTAGTAGATCGATCGATCGATCTAATTATCTTGCTCTCTGACGAGGAATCAGATTTAGATCTACCGATTAAACTGCTCAATTTTAGTCAGATAATCGCCCTCGGTCAAAGTACCAGTTTTGTACCTGTTGCGATCAAACCAACAGATTTAGCGACGCTAATTTATACTTCCGGTACCTCCGGCAAACCCAAAGGGGTGATGCTCTCCCACGCAAATCTTCTCCATCAGGTAAACACCTGCGGTACAGTCATTCCAGCCCAACCAGGAGATCGAGTCTTGAGTATTCTCCCCTCTTGGCATAGTTACGAGCGATCGTGTGAATATTACTTGCTCTCTCAGGGATGTACTCAGACTTACACTAATATTCGCTACTTCAAGCAGGATTTGAAAGATGTTCAGCCAGAATATCTCGTCGCCGTGCCGCGACTATTGGAGTCGGTTTATGAAGGAATTCAGAAGCAATTTCGCGAACAGCCAGCCAACAAGCAAAAACTGGTCGATACGCTTCTAGCTGCGAGTCAAAAATATATCGAAGCACGGCGGATTGTTCAAGGACTGAGCCTAGAATGCTTGCAGCCTAGTTTGAGTCAAAAGGTGAATGCACGTCTCCAGATGGCGATTTTAGCGCCAGTTCACGCGATCGCCGATAAGCTGGTATATGCCAAAATTCGGTCAGCCACCGGCGGCAAGATTAAGAACATAATTATCGGTGGCGGCTCACTGGCTAAACATCTCGATTTATTCTTTGAGATTGCGGGTGTCGATGTGTTGCTCGGCTATGGTTTGACCGAAACTGCGCCGATTACCAACGTTCGTCGCCCCTGGCAAAACCTTCGCCTCTCATCGGGAAAACCATTACCGGGTACCGAAATCAAGATTGTCGATGTTGAGACTCGTCAGCCAGTCGCGATCGGTCAAAAGGGCTTAGTATTAATTCGTGGCCCGCAAGTGATGCAGGGTTATTATCGCGATCCTGAAGCTACTGCCAAAGCGATCGATCTTGAGGGCTGGTTTAACAGTGGAGATCTGGGGATGCTCACGCCCAACAAAGATCTGACAATTACCGGAAGAGCCAAAGATACGATCGTCCTGAGCAATGGTGAAAATATCGAACCAACCCCGATCGAAGATGCCTGCCTTCGCAGCGAGTATATCAGCCAAATCGTCCTCGTCGGTCAAGACCAAAAATCCCTCGGCGCACTAATTGTGCCTAATTCTGAAGCTCTACAACTATGGCTAAACAGTCAAAACTTACCACCAGAATCAGCAACAAATCCAGATAACAGTCAAATTCTCAATCTATTCCGGGATGAACTTAACCGTGAAGTCAAGAATCGTCCTGGCTATCGGGCTGATGACAAAATTGCCGCGATCAGATTGATTACTGAGCCATTCTCGATCGAGAATGGACTACTCACCCAAACGATGAAAATTCGTCGTCCAGTCGTGATGGAACGGTATCACGGTATGATTGACGAGATGTTCGCTCGCTAACCTGAGTCAACAGGGAATAGGGTATAGGGTATAGGGTATTCCCACTAGCCACTAAACCAATAGCCACTAGTTACCAAAATTACCTAAATCATGGATCTACCAGACTCTCAATTAATGCTCAAGCGGGTCGTCAGTATCAAAGCTGTTGTAACTCAACGGTGGAAAGATGAAACCCAGCAACTATTGCAAACCCAAATTAGTGAACTTGACGGTCAATTGCAACAGCTAGAAATGCAGGGACAACGAGCAGTCGCCGAAATTCAAAAACAAAACCTCCAACCGCCTGGACCCCAAGTAGTCCAGCAGATTGAAAGCATCCAAATGCAAGTAAATCAGCAGAAAAGTGAACTGCTCGAACAAAAAAATATGGCGCTGCAACAGCTCCAACAGGTGCAATTTCTTGAACTCAAACAGGAAGTCAGTCAGGGTCAAGTTGAAGGCTACTTCAATGTCAAGCTTGGCGATAATTTGATCTCCAAAATGAATGTCGAAGTCTTACTTCACGATGGCGTAGTGATGGAAGTTCGGGGAAATATCTAGGCTTTAGGCTTTAGGTCTTAGGCTTTGGGCTTTAGGCTTTAGAAGAAATGTAGGGTGGGCACTGCCCACCATATACAAATCCAACTCCCAACTCTAAAACCCCAATCCACCAACATTTCACTCCCTGCCCCTGTGTAAGCTAAAATAAGAAGCTGCAAGCTCAATCTAATTGTTCGATCGAAGAATATCCATCATGGCAATACGCGAAGTTTTCATGCCTGCTCTAAGTTCCACGATGACTGAAGGCAAAATCGTCTCATGGCAAAAATCGCCAGGGGAAAAAGTCGAAAAAGGTGAAATCGTGGTCGTGGTGGAATCCGACAAGGCAGACATGGATGTCGAAACCTTTTATGGCGGCTACATCGCCACGATTATGGTTCAAGCTGGCGAGTCTGCACCAGTCGGCTCAGCGATTGCCCTCGTCGCCGAGACTGAAGCCGAGATTGAGACGGCTAAACAGCAAGCACAAGCTAAATCTCACCCCGCTGCGACTGAAGCAGCTGTGGTATCAGCAATGTCAGTCCTTACAGCCAGTGTACCGCCAGTAGCGACGGAGCTGAGAAGTGATTCGGCACAGCCGACGCGTAGCGAACGACCTGTAGTATCTCCCCGCGCGAGGAAATTAGCCAAAGAATACGGCGTGAGCGTCGAGACTCTACATGGTAGTGGCCCAAATGGGCGAATTACAGCTGAAGATGTCAGCGCAGCGGCAGGTAAAGCACCTGTGGCCCCAGTTCAGAGTGTACCTGCAACTCCAGTAGTTGCCGTACCTGTGGTTGCCATACCCGCAGTTGCTGCTCCCGTAGTACCCAACGTACCTTCAGCTCAAGTAGTCCCTTTCAATACGCTCCAAGCGGCTGTCAACCGCAACATGGTGGCGAGTCTATCCATTCCAACGTTCCGCGTGGGTTACACGATCGAAACCAACAATCTCGATAAGCTTTACAAGCAGGTTAAATCTAAAGGTGTAACTATGACTGCCCTGCTAGCCAAAGCAGTCGCGATTACCCTCGCCAAACATCCAATTGTCAATGCTAGCTTCTCCGATGCAGGTGTCAATCATCCTGGTTCAATTAATATCGCCGTCGCCGTCGCTATGCCCGATGGTGGTTTGATTACTCCTGTCCTTCAAGGTGCGGATCAGCTCGATCTCTATTCCCTCTCGCGGATGTGGAAAGATCTAGTCGATCGCGCACGGATCAAGCAGTTGCAGCCTCAGGAATACAACTCTGGCACCTTTACCATCTCTAACCTCGGAATGCTCGGTGTCGATCGGTTTGATGCCATCCTCCCCCCAGGTACGGGCGCAATTCTGGCTGTCGGTGCTTCCCACCCTCAAGTGGTCGCGAGTGAAGATGGTACATTTGCCATTCGTCGCCAAATGCAGGTAAATATGACCGCAGATCACCGGATTATTTACGGTGCTGATGCTGCTAATTTCCTCAAGGATTTAGCGCTGTTGATTCAAACTGATGTTCAATCGCTAACGCTCTAAGTCTAGGGCGAATTCGATACGTGAAACTTGGTTAAGATGTGGATGATGGGCACTGCTCACCATCCACATCTTGTCTGGCTAACGATCGTCAAATTACCTGAATTTTACGGATGATCGCCAACTGGAATCGAGAAGTATATATCAGGGCTTGTCGATTTGCCGCACAAGCTCATCAGGGACAACTGTATCCAGGTAGTCAATTGCCCTATCTACTGCACTTGAACTTGGTCAGTATGGAGATTATTGCTGCATTGAGTGCCGAACCCGATCGAGATGGTCACTTAGCGGTGCAATGTGCTTTGCTGCATGATACAATCGAGGACACAGACACCAGTTACGCGCAGATCGCATCGATATTTGGAGTCCGAGTTGCTGATGGTGTAGCTGCTTTAAGCAAAAATCCTGGACTGGAAAAATCACAACAACTAGCCGATAGTCTCGATTCTCATTCTGAGAGGCTTCGCCAACGAATTCAAGAACAGCCAATCGAGATCTGGATGGTAAAATTAGCCGATAGAATTACTAATCTTCAACCACCACCAGCTCATTGGACGACAGAAAAAATCGCCAAGTACCGCGATGAAGCGATCGAGATTCACACTCGATTGCAAGCTGCTAGTCCCTTTCTTGCTGTCAGACTAGCCGAAAAAATCAAAACATATCCAGGCATAAATCTGTAGCCATTTGGCGGTGGATTGAGAGTTAAATGATAGCTAAAATAAAGAATATAGTTTGCGACTGCAAAAATAATTTAAACACCGTAATCAATAACTATTAGCGATTATTCAGCTAGACACCTCTCAAGATATGGGGCGGTGGACTATTTTATTTAGAGATCGAACTATGAGCAGTCTAAACAGTTTTAAGGTGATGATTGTTACAGTGTGTACCATTATTTTCGGGATTGGGGTACCGGAAGTCTTAGCGAAACCAGTTGACAACTATCTGGGGATTGGAGCCAGAGCGCCCCTGCGTGATGACCCCGCTGTAATTATTAATGCTAAACTCAAAATCGCCGATCTGGGCGGAGTTGGTATTTCAGGCAGACCTGCGATCTTTTTAGGCAAGTATACCGAGTTACGGTTTGCGCTGACGGGTGAGAAAGAGGTTTCTCCAGGTTGGACACCATTTTTTGGGGGAGGAATAGCTACGAATACGGATGGGAATGGAGAATCTAATCCCATGTTGTCAGGAGGAGTGGACGTTCAGCTCGGCGAAAGTCTTGTACTTAATATCGGCGGGAACTTTATTTTTCAATCTAACGATCGAGATCGAGAAATAAACGTTAGTGTGAATTACCTGTTTTAGAAAGATCCCCAGACACCGTAAGATGAAGGGATTAGATAAATTAATATTGTGAAAGCGATTACTTTACTCGGTTCTACTGGCTCGATCGGCACTCAAACGCTAGATATCGTCGAACACAACCCTGATAAGTTTCGGATTGTCGGGCTGGCGGCGGGTAGCAACGTGGAAATCCTCGCCCAACAAGTACGTCAATTTCGTCCCGAAATTGTGGCAATTGGCAATGAAGCTAAGTTCGATCAGTTAAAGGATGCACTTGGTGATCTAGACTACGCTCCAACTATTGTCGCTGGCACCCAAGGCACGATCGAAGTCGCCAGCTATGGTGACGCGGAGAGTGTCGTGACGGGCATTGTCGGCTGTGCCGGACTGCTCCCGACAATTGCGGCAATTAAAGCGGGTAAAGATATCGCTCTGGCAAATAAAGAAACCCTCATCGCTGGTGGCCCAGTCGTGCTGCCGTTAGTCAAGCAGTATGGCGTAAAATTACTCCCCGCCGATTCCGAGCATTCGGCTATTTTTCAATGTTTGCAAGGTGTTCCGACTGGTGGATTGCGCCGGATTATTCTGACAGCTTCCGGTGGCGCATTCCGCGATCTCCCTGCGGAAAAATTAGCCTCAGTGACAATTGCTGACGCGCTCAAGCACCCGAATTGGTCGATGGGTCAAAAGATTACTATTGATTCCGCCACCCTGATGAATAAGGGTTTAGAGGTAATTGAAGCGCATTATCTATTTGGGGTAGATTACGACAATATCGATATTGTAGTTCACCCACAGAGTATTATTCACTCACTGATCGAGCTTCAGGATACATCAGTCTTGGCTCAATTAGGTTGGCCAGATATGCGACTACCGCTACTATACGCGCTTTCATGGCCCGATCGAATCAGCACTGACTGGAAGAAATTCGATCTCGTCACAGCTGGAGATCTGACATTTAGAGAGCCAGATCGGGTTAAATATCCTTGTATCGATTTGGCTTACGCCGCCGGAAAGGCTGGCGGTTCGATGCCAGCAGTATTAAATGGTGCAAACGAGCAAGCTGTGGCGTTATTTTTAGCTGAGAAAATTCACTTCTTAGATATTCCCAAAGTAATAGAAAAAGTCTGTGATAAACATCGCAATGATTTTACCGCAACCCCTAGTTTGGATGATATCTTAACCGCCGATATTTGGGCACGACAAATGGTACTAGAATTAAGCAAGCCGGATTAATTCACACTTAAATTTAGCAATTGCAAACTTCTGTTATTAACATCGGTTTGCTTAGTTGCATGTGCTGACTGGATATCGATCAAGATGTTCCCAGTGGGTGAAATTGAGAGTGCAACTAATTAAAATAGGAAAGTTGCCGTTAGTCTGATCGTTAATTGATGTAGCTTCATCTCAATAGATTTTTGTGTAACTTAATATTGATAGTATTGATAGTACGGAGGGGGATGGCGATCGGATTTAAAAAAGTTATTTTCCTACTGTAAGCTGTAAATTTCTAGTCTCAGATTCCATCAATACAGAACCATCAGATTTAAGAGCTTTAATTTGCCAAATCAAAGCTTCTCCTTTCGTCTTTTTCAACCAAGGTGGTGGAGTATAACTGGTGGTATTTTTAGATAATAATGCTGAAAAAATTAATCGCTCTGACTGCCTCACTTCCAATTTGTAACCATCAGCAGCATCGATACCTTGCCAACTAAAGCGTAATTGCTCCCTCGCCGGAAATTGAGTATCGGGATTGGGTGTTAGCAGCGCAATGCGGTTGGAGGTAGGGACAATTGAGTAGCGAAAGATCGGTAGTGGAAATCCCGCTACTCCACCACTAGGTACAGTGCTGATACTATTGAAGGAAGTTCCAGCAGAACTATCAGTTGCTTCGATCCGCAGCAGTATTTGATGTAATCCCGTCGATCCTTTGGGTAATTTTGCTGGATTTGGCCCTGGCAAAAAGACTTTACCATTGGGCTGTAGAAATAGATCGAATCGCTCCAGTTGGGTATAGCGTCGCTGTAATCCGCGTTGCTCCAGCGGTAGAGTCGCCTCTGTCAGCAAGTCTCGCTGGCTTGGTGGCGAGTCTCCAGGTAAAACTACTTCCCATCGACCTTTGAGTCTGCCCGTGCCGCTATAGACGATATTCGCACCAAATCTGGGCAAAGTTTCACCAATGCCGACAGGTGATGCCGTGCTACCATCAGCAAGTTGATATTGGACTTTGGTAATACTAAAGGGCACCCCTGCCCCTGAACTTGTCAGACGACAAGTGACAGCAACATATTCATCGATACCGCCGATTGTACTTACCAATCTACGCACGTAAAAGAAGTCTGGTTGATTACCACGCAAAGCATCTTGGTAAGCCTTCCGAGTAATCGATGAGGGAATACTCATAATATCCGTATAGTTGCCGATCCCGCTCAATTGCCCACGATTGTAACGCTGAGGCAATCGCCCAAAGACTGTTCCTGGCACACAGGAGCCATTGGCATTGATTGCACCGCACCACAGAGCCTCGGCGGGGACTTGGTTACTTAGACCTAAAAATGTCAAAAAGACGCTAGTACTGCCAAAGGTAGTTACATTAACACCTGTGGGGCTGACAGTAGCAGCCAGCATCGATTGAGCGGTAATCAGACAGCTACCACTGATGCCCCAAGCCAGCAATTTTTGGAGATTTTTATGCATAATATATTAAACCCGTCTACAGCTAATTTTGCCTAACAGCTAACTATTTAAAAACTCAAACTTAGTCCACCACTAATCGTGTCGATCGCCGCGTTGGTATTAATATTATTTTGGGAATTGAGATTGAGAGTAGATTGCTTGCCATAACGGAGAAAGGCTGTCCCAGGCATTTCTTGTCCAAATGAGTTGAGTTTGAAATTATGAGTGAGCAAAAACTCCAGTGATTCGCCACGGTTGAAAGATTGACCGATCGAGTCAGCATCATCACTACGATTATAATTAAAAGCAAAGATTGTATTGGGGATAAACTCCCAACTTGCGCCCACTGTGGGGCTATTGGTAAACCTAGTAATTTGCTCGCCTAAATTAGCTGCATTGACAAAGTTATAGCCGAGATTAAGCCGAATTTGGGGATTGAC
>JANNDQ010000214.1:0-11146 GCA_031387965.1 Chamaesiphon sp. OTE_75_metabat_567 | reverse complement strand
ATGGAAGGTGCCCAACAGTTTTGTCGAATTCGCGGTTATATCTCGACTCTTCGTAAACAGGGTATCCAAGTTCTCGATGCGCTCAGACTCGTTTTCATGGAAACTCCACTTTTTCCTAGTCTTCAGCCTGAGTAGTTACAAAAAATGAATCATAGGTACTTAATGGAATCGCTAAGTACAACTTATATTCAGGATATTGCTCTCGCATCAGCAATCGATAGTTTAAATATTGTCCGAGTGCTGTATGAAACTCTGAAACAGCCGAACCACTGAGAAAGCTTTTTACTTCAACTGCAATTTTTTCATTTCTTCGCTCTGCGGCAATCACTCTTTCTGCACCTAAATCGACATAGAGCGAACCCAGCCCGAATTCCAACGAGAGCGGATCGTGAGTTATCGTCCAACCATCATGTTCTAGGGCAGTTTTGACTGCATTATGAAAAATATCGCGTGCGGACATGGCAGATTCTAACCGTCGTTGGCGGTAGCGGAGCGTTTGCGTCAGCAATAGCCTCTCCCTTGGAGAATCGATAGCTAGATCGTAACATTACTATCGATCTCGATCGACTCGTTGAGCCAAGTTCGTTACAATGAGGTGCTGTCTGTCAGGGTAAATCTCGATGCATCGTCTCGCAACAATACCAGGTGGTTGGAATCCTGCGGCTGAAGGTGTGATCTTTGTCGAACAACAGCCAGCACCGATCGCATTTATTACCGCCGCAGATACAGATATTCAGACATTAGCAGTGGCGACAACTCACTTCGACACTTCGACAGGCTCAGTGCATCGCTCCGCTCAGTGCAAGCAGCTATCAGCAGATTTTCCCCAGGTGCGGGTGGTGAACTTGTTGCAGCTCCAGCAGCAATTGACGATCGATACCTATGCCGAGGATGTATTGACGGCGGCGAAGGTGATAATTGTCCGATTGATTGGGGGTCAATCCTACTGGAGTTATGGGCTAGAAGTCGTCCAGGAGACTGCTAGACAAACGGGAGCAGTGTTAATCGTTCTGCCAGGGGATGAGCGTCCCGATCCGACGTTGATCAGCCATTCTACTGCGAGTTTGGCGGATGTCGATCGAGTGTGGCAATATCTGATTGAAGGCGGGGTAGATAATTACCGTCAGCTATTGAATTTTATCGCTAGTCGGTGGTTGGATTTTGACTGTGCATATCACGCTCCGGCAGCGGTGCCACGGGTGGGGATTTATGATGAGGTGCGGTGGTTGCCAGAGGGAATGCCGTTGCAGGGTGGTGCGGCGATAATTTTCTATCGGGCGCACTATCTATCAGGGAATTTAGCTGCGATCGAGTCATTGTGTCAAGCTTTAGTCGATCGAAACCTCACGCCTGTACCGATTTTTGTGTCTTCGCTTAAAGATCCGGTGGTGCAGCGGGTGTTAATTAGCTACTGTCAGCAGGGGGTGGATGTTTTACTCAACACCACCAGTTTTTCTCTAGCGAGTTTAGATACCGATACGCCCCAGGTTGGCTTCTGGGCAATACTGAATTTACCTGTTTTTCAGGTGATTTTGAGCGGTGCGGGGAAGGAATTTTGGGAATCTGGCTGGCAGGGTTTGACACCCCGCGATATGGCGATGAATGTGGCTCTGCCAGAGGTGGATGGGCGGATTATTACGCGGGCGATTTCGTTTAAGGCGGTGCAGACTCAGAACTCGGCACTTCAGACGGATGTGTTGGTATATGAGCCTGTAATCGATCGAGTGGAATTTGTGGCAGAATTGGCTTTAAATTGGAGTAAACTGCGGCGGAAGTCGGTTGGTGAGCGAAAAGTGGCTTTGATTCTGGCTAATTACCCGACTCGCGATGGGCGGTTGGCGAATGGAGTGGGGTTGGATACGCCCGAAAGTTGCGTGCAAATTTTGCACGCACTAAAGGCGGCGGGGTATCAGGTTGGGGATATTCCGGCGAATAGTGGGGAGTTGATTAAGTTATTGACGGCGGGAGTAACGAACGATCCTGAAGGGGATGGGTGGCGGAAAGCACATCAGTCGTTGGATGGTGGGGAGTATTGGGCGCATTTTCAGACTTTACCGATTGCGGTGCAGCAGGGGATTGTTGAGCGGTGGGGCGGAGATGGTGAATCCCCCCAACCCCCCTTTCCAAGGGGGGCGAAGAACATAGATTTCAGCACAGATCTAGAAGTCAATCCGGTTCCGCCCGCTTGGTGCGCTACACTGTCGGGGAACCCGAACAGTACGCGCATCCGCTTTTTAAGGGGGGCTAGGGGGGATTCACCATCTCCGCACCCCCTCAACTACCCCATCCCCGGCATCCAATTCGGCAACGTCTTCGTCGGCATCCAACCCGCACGGGGCTATGACAAAGATCCCAACCTCAACTATCACGCACCCGATTTAGTACCACCCCATCAATACGTCGCCTTCTATCACTGGGTGCGATCGAATTTTGGTGCAAATGCGATCGTCCATGTCGGCAAACACGGTAACTTAGAATGGCTCCCAGGCAAAAGCGTCGCCCTCTCCGAAAATTGCTACCCCGAAGCCGTATTCGGCGCGATGCCCCATTTATACCCGTTCATCGTCAACGATCCTGGCGAAGGTTCCCAAGCCAAACGCCGCACCCAGGCGGTAATTCTCGATCACCTCACTCCACCAATGACACGGGCAGAACTCTACGGCAGCCTAAATCAATTAGAAGGCTTAATCGACGAATATTACGAAGCCCAAACCCTCGATCCAGCGCGGATGCCAGCAATTCGCGATCGACTAATCGCCCTCATCCACCAAGAACACCTCCACGAAACCCTAGCCATCCAAATCCCCTCTAGCGAAATCCCCTCCTTGGAGGGGTACCCGAAGGGGGGGGTGGGTTCCGACGCGATCCTCACCCAATTCCTAAACACCGCCGACGGTTATCTGTGCGAACTAAAAGAAGCGCAAATTCGCGATGGTTTGCATATATTTGGGCAGTGTCCGCAGGATACACAATTAAGGGATCTGGTGGTGGCGATCGCCCGTAATCCTAACGCAAATAGAATGGGTTTAACTCGTGCGATCGCGTTGGATTGGGAATGGGATTTCGATCCGTTGACGGCTGATTTAGGTGAAGAATATCATGCTAAATCAGTAGTTCTTAGTCCTCAACCGCCCTCTGCGAAGGCAGACGCTACGCGAACAAATGAATTTGGGGCTAACAGCAAAAGTCCATTGAAATGGACTGCCGGAAAAGTGCAACAAAAATTGGCTCAAAAACCTTGTAGAATCATTGGCGATGCTGTTGAAATTCTCGAAGAATACGCTGCTGAATTAGTCACAGCCGTAATCAGGGATCGAGAGTTATCAATCGGCGCAAATACTCAAGCTGAACTAGATTGGATAAAAACTAAACTTCTCCCTGCACTCCGACAAACTAACCTCGAAATGGTGAACTTATTACGAGGATTAAACGGCGAATATATCCCCAGCGGAGCATCCGGCGCACCCACACGTGGCAAACCCGAAGTCCTCCCCACCGGACGCAATTTCTACTCCGTTGATATCCGCGCCGTACCTACCGAAACCGCCTGGTGCCTGGGACGCAAAGCCGCAGAAGTGCTGATCGATCGATATACCCAAGAACACGGCGAATATCCCCAAACCCTCGGCTTATCCATCTGGGGCACATCCACCATGCGAACTGGCGGTGACGATATCGCCCAAGCCCTAGCCTTAATCGGTGTCCAACCAGTTTGGGATGGAGTCTCGCGTCGAGTGGTAGATTTTGAGATATTACCCGTCTCGATTTTAGGTCGTCCCCGCGTCGATGTCACCTTACGAATTTCTGGCTTTTTTCGCGATGCGTTCCCTAATTTAATTGACTTATTTGATAATGCTGTTAAAGCCGTCGCTGCATTAGATGAAACTCCCGAACAAAATCCGTTAGCGCAACAAGTTCAGAAAGAACAAGCTAAATGGTTAGAGCAAGGATTAACACTAGATGAAGCGGCTACTCGATCGCAATACCGAATCTTCGGTTCTAAACCTGGTGCTTATGGTGCTGGATTGCAAGGCTTAATCGAATCTCAAAACTGGGAAACCGAAGCAGATTTAGCCCAAGCTTACATCAATTGGAGTGCCTACGCTTACACCAGCAAAGCCGAAGGCATCGCCGCCCCCGAAGCATTTAACCAACGCTTGGGCAACATGCAAATCGTCCTCCAAAATCAAGATAATCGCGAACATGACTTACTCGATTCTGATGATTATTATCAATTTCAAGGTGGCTTAACCGCTGCAATTAAACAAGTATCTGGTACAGCACCCGAAGCCTATTTCGGTGACAATTCTCGCACCGAAAATCCTAAAGTTCGCAAGCTGACAGAAGAGATCGATCGGGTGTATCGATCGCGTGTCGTCAACCCCAAATGGATCGCCGGAGCCATGCGTCACGGCTACAAGGGAGCCTCGGAAATGGCAGCGACGTTAGATTTCTTATTTGCCTACGATGCGACGGCTAATTGCGTCCAAGACTTCATGTATCAAGGTGTGGCGGATGCTTATTTATTCGATGAATCAGTCCGAGAATTTATCGAGCAAAATAATCCGTGGGTGCAACGAGATATGGCAGAAAGGTTGTTAGAAGCTAATCAGCGGGGTTTGTGGGAAGATGTGGAATTGGGGACATTGGAGCGATTGCGGTTGATGGTGAATGAAGCGGAAGGAGTGATAGAATCTCAAGGAAATCGCAAAGATTATTAGCTGTAAATGTGTAGTCAGTTAACGGGTTAGATTTTTATATCTACTAGTGCTTTACTTAACTGAGGAAATCTTATCTCAATCGTTCGATGTTTTTTGGGGTCTTCAAATTCTCCATACTCCAAGCCAGCCATCAACAAGAACTTTCAGCTCAGTTAAAAAAGATCGAAGAACGGGTACAAATTATCGATAGCCGCATTAACACTATCGATCTACGTTTGGCGGGGATGTCTAATGATATCCTTGGCTTACAAACCGAGCAAAATCGAATTAAAGAATATCTTTTCAATCGTCCTCAATAGAAGTATGTCAGTAAGCGTTATCGATCCTTACGATCGACAGCTCTCTCTAATCAAAAAGCAGCAACTAAATTACTGATATTACTGATCGATCGATAATCAGTACATCCAGCATCAAACCAGATTCGAGTTAATCTAGGGACTCGGTTGCTCTGGGCTGCATTCATGGAAGTTTGAATCTTGTGAAGAGGGGTCTAGCTGCAATGTCTTACCACTAAAATTGCCATAGCCCGTCTAGATATTTGCGACGATAGTAAGGTATGATGTATGGTGACTAATCTGGAGAGGTGTCCGAGTGGTTGATGGTGGCTGACTCGAAATCAGTTTTGGGGTTACACCTAACGGAGGTTCGAATCCTCTCCTCTCCGTAATTTACTAGTGTCGTGATTGAATACCCAGTCTCCAGTTTGATCGGAGTCGGGTAGTTTGATTCGATGGCGGAGCCTAGCCTCTGGCTAATGGAAGTTTTAACTGCTAATGTTCGCAGGATCACTCAGTATTAGCCAAATGACTGAAATCGCCAAAAGTAACCGCTAATTTATGTTGTAGAGCTAGCGGAAGGTACGCTCAACCCCCTACAGTGGTGCTAGAAATCAGGATTCTCTCCCCACTAGTAGATGATTATTACCATTACTGCGCTCAAGGGTGGTGTCGGCAAGACAACCACATCAGTCCACTTAGCGGCTTATCTCCAAGAACACGCGCCTACGCTGCTGATTGATGCCGATCGAAATCGTTCAGCCCTTGTTTGGTCGCGAGAGGACAAATTACCATTTACAGTTGCTTCTCAAGCTGGTGCAACAGCAATTATCAGTAAGTACACGCACATCATTACGGATACCCAAGCCCGTCCTGAACAAGATGAACTAAAAGATTTGGTAGCTAGCAGCGATTTGCTGATTGTCCCGACAACTGCCAACCATCTTGACATTGACACGACGATTAAGACCAGTGAGTTATTGGAAACTTGGGGCGCAAAGTACAAGGTTTTATTGACACAAGTCGATTCTCGGACTAGAACTGGACGAGCAGCTAAGACGATTCTCGAAGAGGCTAAATTGCCGATGTTTAAGGCTGAAATTCCGTTGTTGGTAGCGTTTGAACGTTCATCTAGTCGCGGCGTAATTATTCGTGACTGTATCGATCCGCGTGCCCAATTTGGTTGGTCAAAATATCAATCAGTCGGCAGAGAAGTGCTGGGGATTTAGGATCGCGCTCAAATCCTACTTCACCCAAAATATTCATCATCGATACAAGCATGAATCAAAAACATGCAGCCTGTGCTGGTCGATGGTGCATGAATCGAATTGGGGGACGATCGAATGTAGTCTCCAGCGAAATACACCTCGCCATCTAAGACTAACTCGCCTTCTAGCATGTAGATTTCTTCAAATCCTTGATGGCGGTGGAATGGATAAACTACCCCCGCCGCTGCCTTAACCAGCAGAGATCGCTGGCGACGAACTAAATCGACAGAGAGATGAACAACTTGTACGCCTTCAATTCGATGGGGTTGCCATTTTAGATCCTGAGATCTGAGCGCAAATGGCGGTGGATCTTGTTGTCCTATTACTGGAACTGTTGCTGGAATTTCTGGTAGTAAGTTGGCAACAGCCTCAACTGGATCTAAACCTAATTTATCAAATAACCGATCCTTGAGATCTGCTGCCATCGGCACTGGCTCAGCAGTATAAGGCATTAGCCCGACAGCAACTTGGTAACTTGCCAACTCCTCGGCTAAATCTGGACACTCCAGTACTTGCGCTTCTACCCACAGCCGCTCTTCGAGATCGAGTAGATCTAGGGCGTACAGTGGCGCAAGTTCACAAAAACATCGGTGGTCAGGTTGCATCATAGATCGGGCACGGGGATTGGTTTTTTGAAGTTGATTTAGTCCTACTTACTCACTAGTTACGATCTACTTTCAAAAACTACCTTTAGTTTACTCAATCCCAATCTGAGGCGAGTCTTCACTGTGCCCAGCGAAAGCCCAGTACATGCCGCAATTTGGACGTGAGTTAGTCCTTGATAGTAAGCTAGTTCAATCACCCTACGTTGTGCTAGCGGAATCTGTTCTAGAGCTGTGAGTACTTGTTGTCGTTGTTCGACAATTTCGACTGCTTCAATAGGATCTACGCTCGTAGTCGGAGATTCGATCTCTTTTTCGGCGGCAATTGCTGCATTAACTTTATTCAGGCGCTGAATTTTGCGTAGCTTGTCGATAATCCGACTCCGGGCAAGCGTGAAAATCCATTGTTCGATCGAACCCTTCGCCGGATCGAATCTATCGGCAATCTTCCATACTTGAGCAAATACTTCTAAAACGACTTCTTCACAATCCTCTACTGAGTTTAAACTCTTCCAGGCGGTCGCGTAAAGCACCCGAGCATAGCGATCGTAGAGTTGTGATAGTGCAGCCCGATCTCCCGCAGCGATTTTTGATATTAAATTTGTGGCTTCAACCATTGACTGCAAAAGACGGAAAAATGCTGAATTAGCTCTAAGTTTAGACGACGATCGACACTGATTGAGTCATTAGTTGTTGCAAGAGTTAATATCGACATCACAATCTCAGCTAGATTGCTTGAATCCACTCTTTAACTTGATACTCTGTCCAAATTCTATTAATCCAGTAGGGATCTGCTTCAACTAGCTGGCAGACTTGCTGCTCATCATTGGCTTCATAAATACCGAAGACTCTAGTCAGATCCTGCGTCGGACCGATTGTTACCAGGATACCAGCTGCTTTCTGCTGCGCTAGTCCTGCTAGATGTGCCTCTCGGTAGGGTGCCCGTTTAGTGACGACATCTTCACAATAACTACCCCACATTACATACTTAGTCATAATCACTTATTTTACTAACCGAGATTAATTATCACCTGATCCGGTCGTAGGGGCAATTCATGAATCAATCACTCAAATATCTTAACAGCCTCGATCGCTAATGAAGACCGTTAAAATTCATAAAGAACAATCTCTGATTTATCAAGAGAACTTCCCGATCTATCAACTCCTTAATAATGCGTTCTGGATATACTTTACCTGTGTTTGCTACAGCCAGTGCGATCGCGGCATTACGATGTTTACAGCAATCTACCGGATCGATCGTCACAGTAGACTTGATTACCCCAGCGCAACAAGTCGAAATCTCGATCGAGCAATCCGCTTTAATTAACCCTAGTATGGCTCTCGGTATTACCCTGAGCGATCCTGGTGACAATTTGGACTTAACTCGTGACACTCCAGTATGGGCAGTAGTTGAATGGGCAGACGCTAGTCAAGTAGAAACAATTGCGCTCTTGGGTGGTGAAGGGGTTGGGAAGCAGTCTCAGCTGGA
The DNA here is from genome assembly GCA_031387965.1 of Chamaesiphon sp. OTE_75_metabat_567. Lineage (GTDB taxonomy): Bacteria > Cyanobacteriota > Cyanobacteriia > Cyanobacteriales > Chamaesiphonaceae > Chamaesiphon. Next base: position 2,791 of record JANNDQ010000214.1, on the reverse strand, counting down.
AAATCGAGCTGCAATCTATAGCTATGCTCAACAGCTATTACAGGCGAATTTAGCCCCGCTGTTGGCACCAGAACAGAAAATTAAGGTAACGATTATTTTGCCAGAAGGCAGAGTTTTAGCCACTCGGACATCTAATGCTGCGTTTGGGGTAGTGGAAGGTTTATCGCTACTGGGGACTACAGGTATTTCGCAGCCATTGAGTGCGCCAGGGCAGTTAGATGCTTGTTTGGCTCAATTGCGCTCCAAATGTGGGAATGAAAGTAATCTCGATCTACCGTTAGTTTTTTGTATTGGGGAGAATGGACTGGATCTGGCGCAAAAGATGGGAATTGGGCGAGAGCGAATTATTAAAACGGCGAACTGGTTAGGGCCATTATTAGCTGAGGCGGGGATATTGGGAGTGCCGAAGTTATTGTTGTTTGGATATCATGGCAAATTAATCAAATTGGCAGGGGGGATCTTTCATACTCATCATCATTTAGCCGATGGGAGATTGGAAATTTTGATTGCAGCAGCGGCGCGGATGGGTTTACCAGCAGCACAGTTGTCAAAATTGTTTGATTGTGAGACAGCGGAGGACGTGCTCAAATATCTGGGTGAGATTGACACAGCTGAGGGGAGAGAATGGGTGGTCAAAATCTATGGATATTTGACGGATCGCATCGATAATCGATCCCAGGAATATATCTACAGTCAAAGTCAGCAATCTGTCAGTGTCGGTTCTGTGTTATTCAACAGGCAGCGGCAGGTTATTGCAACCAGTCCAACGGGGGCAACATTTTTGGCTCAATTGTGCTAGATTTGATCGAATATAAAAACTTTTAGTTTTTGATTATAAATCTTATCAAATATCATTCTTTAATCGAACAGATACTCACTGCTAATCTCTATTGGTGAGCGATTTCGGCATCTACAGGCAATAACTTCAAAGGAGTCCGCAGTGACAACAGAAACTGAAACTAATCCCACAGAAACCCACCGTACTGATAGTATCTTGGCAGGGGCGCACCTAAATCATCAAATGGTCGTGATTCTGGATTTCGGCTCCCAGTACTCCGAACTAATTGCCCGCCGCATTCGCGAAACCCAAGTCTATTCTGAAGTTATCTCTTATCGGACTACTGCCGAGCAACTTAAATTATTAAATCCCAAGGGAATTATCCTTTCTGGTGGCCCTAGCTCAGTCTACGACGATCGTGCGCCCCAGTGTGACCCAGAAATCTGGGATCTGGGTATTCCTGTCTTGGGAGTTTGCTACGGGATGCAGCTAATGGTAAAGCAGCTCGGTGGCGAGGTTATCAAGGCGAAGAAAGCTGAGTATGGTAAGGCTGAACTGTCGATCGATAATCCGACTGATTTACTCACGAATGTTGAGCCAGGTACGACGATGTGGATGAGTCATGGCGACTCCTGTGAACGACTTCCAGCCGGATTTGAGCTATTGGCGCATACAGATAATACTCCATGTGCAGCGATCGCCAATCATCAGCGCAAGTTATATGGGGTGCAGTTTCATCCTGAAGTAGTGCATTCGATCGGGGGAACGGCGCTAATTCGCAATTTTGTTTATCATATCTGTGGTTGTCAACCGACTTGGACAACTGAAGCATTTGTTGAGGAAGCGGTGCAAACTGTCCGGGCGCGAGTTGGTGATAAAAAGGTGCTGTTAGCACTATCTGGCGGTGTCGATTCTTCGACTTTAGCATTTTTATTACACCGGGCGATCGGAGATCAATTGACTTGTATGTTTATCGATCAAGGGTTCATGCGCAAGCTCGAACCAGAACGTCTTGTTGCTTTATTCAAAGATCAGTTTCATATTAAAGTTGAATACGTGATGGCGCGGGAACGCTTCATCAAAGCGGTTGAAGGTGTCACCGATCCTGAAGTCAAACGGAAGATTATTGGTACTGAATTTATTCGCGTATTTGAGTCAGAATCAAAGCGATTAGGGCCATTTGATTATCTCGCGCAGGGGACATTATATCCCGATGTAATTGAGTCGGCAGATACGAATGTCGATCCTCAAAGTGGTGAGCGTGTCGCAGTTAAAATCAAGAGTCATCACAATGTTGGTGGTTTACCAAAAGACCTGCAATTTAAGCTAGTTGAACCTTTGCGGAAGTTATTTAAAGATGAAGTGCGGAAGGTGGGAAGATCGATCGGTCTACCCGAAGAAATCGTTAAACGCCAACCTTTTCCAGGTCCAGGTTTAGCAATTCGGATCATTGGTGAAGTCACTGCCGAGCGGCTAAATATCCTCCGAGATGCTGATTTAATTGTCCGCCAGGAAGTTAATAAACAAGGACTTTATGATAGTCTGTGGCAAGCATTTGCTGTGTTACTCGCTGATGTGAATAGTGTTGGCGTGATGGGCGATCAGCGTACTTATGCACATCCAATTGTGCTGCGGTGCGTATCTAGTGAAGATGGAATGACTGCCGATTGGTCTAGAGTTCCGTATGAGTTTCTGGAGATAGTTTCTAATCGGATTGTGAATGAAGTCAAAGGTGTCAATCGAGTAGTTTATGATATCACTTCCAAGCCACCTGGGACGATCGAGTGGGAATAGTCTCATCTACTCAGCCGGATTAGTAACTTAAATATCCCCGATTGTTCATCACGCCGGATCACGGTAGTAGTCTATGTCTTTCGATCTGAATCAACGTCATCAACAGATTTTGTGGGCAACAATTCGACAGTATATTTCTACTGCCGAACCAGTTGGCTCTAAGACGCTTGTTGATGGGTACAATCTCAATGTTAGTCCAGCCACAATTCGCAGTGGATT
>JANNDQ010000211.1:0-2694 GCA_031387965.1 Chamaesiphon sp. OTE_75_metabat_567 | reverse complement strand
CCGCCGCACCTACGGAGCTGGTATAAATATCGACGGAGTATCCGTCTTGGCTGCATTACCAAATCCGACTAATGCTGTTTTGGGTACCTTACCGCCATCTGAATATGATCGAGTCGCTGCTGAAGCGGCACGGACGATTCCGCCCCGCGAGCATGGGGGCAACTGCGATATCAAAAATCTCTCCAGAGGGACGCGGATCTATTTCCCAGTCTATGTCGAAGGTGGCAAGCTCTCGCTGGGAGATCTGCATTTCTCGCAAGGAGATGGGGAAATTTCGTTCTGTGGCGCGATCGAAATGTCGGGATTTATCGATCTGCATGTGGACATTATTAAAGGCGGCGTTGACAAATATGCGATGGCCAATCCGATCTTTAAGCCTGGGCCAGTCGAACCCAATTACTCGGAATTCTTGGTGTTTGAAGGGATTTCAGTCGATGAGTTTACTGGCAAGCAATATTTCATGGATGTGCATATTGCTTATCGCCAAGCTTGTCTAAATGCGATCGCGTATCTGAAGAAGTTTGGCTACACCGGAGAGCAGGCTTATCTACTATTAAGCTGTGCGCCGATAGAGGGTCGAGTCAGTGGCATTGTCGATGTGCCAAATGCCTGTTGTACACTGGCAATTCCGACCGCGATTTTCGATAAAAATATTCTGCCAGTGTGAGTTAATCTATGCCTCTGTATGAATTTCGATGCGATGGTTGTGGGGTATTTGACTCGTGGCGATCGATGGCTGAATCCAGCAATCCAGCACACTGTCCGAGTTGTGACGCACAGGGCAAACGGATCTTTTCACCGCCGATGACATTATCGACGGGACGGATCGCCAAAGTCAGTGCGGAACCTAAGCTAATAACGCGAGATCTCGAACCCAAACCGCCCAGAGTTCAGTACCATTCCGGCAGTCGTCCGTGGATGGTAGGGCACTAGATCGATTTAGTAATGTGACAAGTTGATGACTAAACTCTGTCGAACGAGTTAATGTCAAAGTTAAGTTTTTTTGGTGTGATGCTCAATAGTTAAGGAAAATTTTGATCAATGAAAAGATTGTCTCGTTCTAATAGCAGCTTATTAAGTGCGATTACCCGTCGTCGATTTCTTCAATATAGCTCTATCGCTGCTGCCAGTAGCATTGTGGCGGCCTGCACCCAAGGCGGGGGTGGTAGTGACCCTGCCGCAACAGCTCCAGGCGCGTCTCCAGCGGCAGCGCCAGCCGCAGCAGGTAAAGGGATCAAGGTTGGTGTGATGTATTCCACCACGGGTTCGATCGCGATCGTCGAGAAATCATTACAAGATGCGACATTTCTAGCGATCGATCAAATCAATGAAGGAACAGGCCCTTGGGCTGGCAAGAAAGGCATTGATGGACAAATGCTCGAAAAAGTAGTTGTCAACCCAGATTCCAACTGGGATTTGTATAACCAAATGTCCAAGCGATTAATTGATGAAGACAAGGTTGTTTGTGTACTAGGCTGTTACACTTCAGCCAGCCGCAAATCAGTATTACCAGTATTTGAAGAGAAGGATAGATTGCTCTATTACCCCGTCTATTATGAAGGGAATGAATGTAGCTCGAACGTTTTCTATACTGGGGCGGCACCGAATCAACAAATTACCGATTCGATTCCTTACTGTATTAAAAACTTTGGTAAGAAAGGCTTCTTTATTGGCTCTGACTATATCTACCCGAAAGAAAGTAATCGGATTGCTAAAGCCGAGCTAGTTGCTGGTGGCGGTACGGTTGTCGGGGATGAATATGCGGCACTGGGTACCACAGAATTTATTACGATTATCAACAAGATCAAGCAGGCTAAGCCTAACTTTATCTTGAGTAATCTAGTCGGTGATAGTATTCCCGCTTTTTACAAGCAGCTCAAAGATGCTGGCATCACTTCCAAACAAATTCCGATCATGGCATTCCCGACTACCGAAGAAGAAATTCAGGCAATGGGGCCAGAATTTGCTGAAGGACACTTCAGTAGTTTCAACTATTTTCAAACAGTCGATACACCTGAAAACAAAGCATTCGTGGAACAATTTCGAGCGAAATTTGGCAACGAACGTGTGACTAATGGAGTCATGGAAGCCGCCTATATTCAAACCTTCTTCATGGCACAAGCAATGGAAAAATGCGCCAAGGAGAAGAAAGAATTTACCACTGCCAATCTACGCGAAGCAACTAGAGGACAAGAATTTAAAGCTCCCCAGGGCACAGTTAAATCCGACCCTGATAACTATCACACCTACCTCTATTCCCGCATCGGCAAGTGGAAGGCTGATGGACAGGCAGAAATTGTCTTTTCGACAAAAGCTGCGGTTAAACCAATTCCGTGGAGTCAGGCGCTCTACAAGGGTCGGGTCTGCGTTCACAAGACACCAGACGAGCGTGGCAATTCGATCGTCGAGACAAAGAAACCAATTCCAGTTGCCTTCCTAGACAAACCATAAATTGCTAGCAGTTAACATACAATCTCTGATTCCGCGCGGAATCAGAGATTGTATGGTAATTCTATTCGATAAGTCTGCGTTGACCTAGCGATAGGATTCAGAGGGTGTCTGAAAAGTCCGATCGGCTTCGATCGTAGGTTATCAATCCCCCTAAATCCCCCTTAAAAAGGGGGACTAAGACCGGATCTTAGCCCCCTTTTTAAGGGGGTTTGGGGGATTTAGATCTAAGAACGAAGTCTAGCC
>JANNDQ010000206.1:0-2293 GCA_031387965.1 Chamaesiphon sp. OTE_75_metabat_567 | reverse complement strand
TTAGAAAAATACGATCTTGAAATAGAGTCTATAGATTGAGGATCGATCCGTCCTCGGCTAGTATATAGTTACTGAGGTACTTGCCAAAAGCTGTCATGAAAATTCTGCATCTGTCTGATATCCACATGGGTGGGGGTTTTGTGCATGGGAAGATCGATCCTGAAACTGGTCTGAATACGCGATTTCAGGATTTTGTCAAATCCTTGTCGAGGGCGATCGATCGAGCATTGTTAGAGCCAGTAGATTTAGTCTTATTTGGTGGGGATGCTTTTCCTGATGCTACGCCTGCTCCCTATATTCAACAAGCATTTGCAGCGCAATTTTATCGGCTGGTGGATGCGAATATTCCCAGTGTGCTGCTAGTCGGCAATCACGATCAACATGCTCAGGGGCAGGGTGGAGCTAGCTTGTCGATCTATCGCTCCTTGGGTGTGCCTGGGACGATCGTCGGCGATACCATTGATACTCACATGATCGATACTCGGAGTGGGGAGATCCAAATTATCACACTGCCGTGGATCAATCGATCGACCTTGCTCACCCGCGAGATTGCTGCTAACTTGTCGATGCTGGAAGTCAACCAATTATTGCTCGAAAAACTCCAGCCCCGCTTGGAAGGCGAAATTCGCAAATTAAATCCCGATTTACCGACGATCGTCTTAGCGCACCTGATGGCGGATAATGCCACACTGGGAGCCGAAAAGTTTTTAGCAGTGGGACGAGGTTTTACGATTCCTCTCTCCTTCCTGACCCGTTCTTGCTTTGACTACGTGGCACTCGGACACGTTCATCGCCACCAAAATCTGAATAAAACTAATGATCCGGCTGTTGTTTATCCTGGCAGTATCGAGCGAGTAGATTTTAGCGAGGAGAAAGAGGATAAAGGCTATGTGTTGGTGACGATTGAGCCAACACAGCAACCAGCCAGCAAGAGTTTTGAGACTACTTGGGAATTTTGTCCTCTGCCCGTGCGGACATTTAAGACGATCAAAATCGATGTGTCCAAAAGCGAACAACCGCAGGCTGATATCCTGAGTGCAATCGCTAAAGCTGAAATTACCGATGTTGTAGTAAGGTTAATTTATCAGCTCAATCCTGATCGCGTTGAGCAAATCAATACAGCGGTGATTCACGCAGCGCTCAGCACCGCCCACCACTATACAATTCAAGCCGAACTAATTAGTCAGCTTAGCCGCCCTCGCTTACCCGAACTTGGCTGTAGCGTTGGCGATCCCCTCACAGCACTCTCTACTTATTTAGACAATCGCCCCGATCTCATGGAGATCGCCCCTGCGATGATTGCCGCTGCCAATGAGCTACTGGCTGGAGATTTCCCTACAGGAACGCTCCGCGAACGCGAGTTAAGTGCTGAGATTGATCGACGAGTGATCCTCGATCTTGAATCCTCTTCTATATTAGCGATTGATGAACAGGCTAAATTACCAGTTGCTGATGGGCAATTGACTTTACTCTGAGATCAAAACTTCAGTAATTGTGCTCATTCACCCGCCGCAATCTTAAATCCAGTGCTACGGCATGGATCTCAGCTGTTATCAGGCAAAAAATTTCAATTATCGATCGTGCTAAAATAATATGGAAAGTTGATCGTAGTCTGATCGTTGTTTGACTAAAAATGGACAACGAGAGCAGATTAATCTAACGACATTACGGTTAAATATTCTAGTTTCGATCGCCTTCATCTTGAGCGAGTACATCGTATGCTACCAATTGCCTCAGATACTCTTTTGCAGCAACGTTATCGCATCCTCAATCTGCTGGGAGAGGGGAAATTTGGGCGGACATATCTAGCAGCTGATCGCGGTCGTAGTGATGCCTACTGTGCGATCGAAGAACTCGCACCATTTTCCCAATTTTCGAGCGCAGTCACCACTGCCAAAGCAACTTTTAAGCAAGAAGCAACGATTCTCTATCAGCTTCAGCATCCCCAACTGCCGCGATTCTGGACAACTTTTGAAGAGCAAAATCGGATCTTATTAGTTCGAGATTATATCGTCGGCAAAACTTACCGCGATCTTCTCGATCAACGTCGCGATCATGGCAAAACATTCAGTGAAGCGGAAGTCTGGCGATTTTTACTCCAAATTGTTCCCGTAATTGGTTACATCCACGGCAAAGGCACGATTCATCGCGATCTCTCCCCAGAACACATTGTCTGTCGAGATAGCGACCTTCTACCAGTGCCGATCGACTTTGGTGTAGTCAAAGAATTTGCCAGTAAGCTTCAGGTTGATCCAGATCAGCCTCGGCTGGTGATCGGTCAACCTGGCTATGC
>JANNDQ010000180.1:0-4706 GCA_031387965.1 Chamaesiphon sp. OTE_75_metabat_567 | reverse complement strand
TATCTGGCTCTGTATACCTGTGGTGAGAACTGGGGTAAGAATTTTTGCGATCGGATGACCCAGGATCTGGTAAAGTACCACCACCAGCCGATCCTCACCACGATCGCAAGTGAATTTTTCGCACATGTCCAAGCAGCTTGGGCAGTTCACGGATTAGGCAAGCCCACGATCGATTTTAGTCTCGCCGAGCGGGGATTATTGGTAGTGACGATCGAACATTCAGGGATTGCCAGTGGTAACACTGTCGAAGAAAATTCTAGCTACCGTTCCTTTAGTCTCGAAGCTGGTTTTCTCTCTGGCTGGTTTTCGGCACTCACCAATCAATCACTCCGCGCCTGCGCCAGTGATTGGCACGAAGCTCCACTGTCAATGCAGTTTTTAGTTGGTAGCATCACTCAGATCGAGTCGATCGAACTTAATCACCTTCAGCAAGGAATGTTGAGTGCCAATCAGTTAAAATCTTTGTAGTAAATGGTGCTCTATTCTACGGAGCAAGACACTCTACTATCTTGAGCGCATGAACGATAATCTTGAAAAGATCGTCAACTTTCTCCAATTATCCGCTCGAATTGTCACCGCCGGACAACCAACGATCGACCAGTATCCAGATATTGTCACCGCCGGATATCAAGTTGTCATTAATTTAGCACTAACAGATTCGCCCAGTGCCTTAGCTGATGAATTTACGATCGCGCGTAATTTGGGGGTGGAGTATATCCAGCTTCCAGTCATCTGGACGGAACCAACTCTGGCAGATTTTCAGGCATTTATGAAAATTATGGACAAGTACTCAGCCCAGAAAGTATTTGTCCATTGTGCTGCAAATAAGCGAGTGTCAGTTTTTCTATATCTGTATCGCCAGTTTGTTGAAGGTGTCGATGAACCAACAGCTCATCAAGATTTAATCAAAATCTGGACTCCAAATCCAATTTGGCAGGACTTCATTAACTCTACCAAATTGGAGTACTCGCAATAACTTATGCCAACCACTGCTCTAAATTGTCGATCGAGGTAAAATCTAATAGATCTTCACCTAAAGATTCGAGTCGCACCAAAGGCAAAGTCTCAATTTTAGCTAACAGCATAGGACTGACATTTTCCAACTTCCGAGTTAGTTGTCTGATCACTAACTCTCTAGCTTCCTCAACCCTCCCTTTGACCTCACCCTCAACAAGTCCTTGAGTTTTACCTTTAACCTCGCCCTCAGCCAAGATCTCTTGATAAGTTACAGACTCCCGCATAATATCCCTCCGAATAATTCTTCTAATCCGATCCCGATCTAAAACTAACCCAGCCAGGATGTAACTCACGGCTGAGATATCAGATTGGAGTTTAACATCTGGTATCTCCTCAATTCTAGCAGCCACCTCACGCAATACTAACTCTGGTTCATCAGTTTGCGCCAAACTTGCAAACGGGTACAAGCCCACTGACTCTAAGAAGATCGACGCGGGTTGCTCCCACAAGCGAATTACTTCAAACTCATGGCGGGTAGATTCTAGTTCAAACGTAGTCAGAGTGACTAAATCGCTAGTCGTCGGAGTTAGATAAATAACTACCTGTCGCATCTGTCTCCCAGGAAACTTCCGATGTGCTCTGACGCGATAATCCAGCATCCGAAATCCCATCTCGCGATCGGGTACAGTTTGGAATTCAACGTGCAAAATCAAATTATGATTTGTCAACAGAATCATACTATCGGCACGAATCGGTTCGACGCTGAGTTCTGTGGGCTGCATTTGAATCAGGCTAACCCGCACTCCCAATAACCAGCTAGATAGATCTTCAGGAAAATTTTCTGCTAAATATTTACAAGTATTGTCATACATGAAGAATCGACTTGATACTTGAACTAGTTTAGCATTCTAGCTCGTTAGCAAAGTGCGATCGATACCCAACATACCATTCTCAGATTGAATCGATCGAACTTAACCATCTCCAGCAGGGAATGTTAAGTACCGATTCTCTGGCGAGAGGCTATGCCAACAGTTAAAATCTTTGTAATTAATGGTATTCTATCCTACGGAGTAACACATTCGAATGTTTCGATCGTATGAGTCAACCAGACCTAATTATTTCCACCCACAACCTCACTAAAACCTACGGAAATAAGCAAGTTGTAGACAAGCTAAATTTAGCTATTCCCAGGGGATCGATTTGTGGCTTTCTTGGCTCCAATGGAGCGGGTAAAAGTACCACAATTAAGCTGCTGCTGGGGCTATGTCAGCCATCCAGCGGTGCTGGGACGGTTTTTGGTAAAAATATCATTAGCGATAGCGTAGCGATTCGAGAACGAGTGGGATTTTTGGCTCAATCACCGAGTTTTTATGGACATTTAACAGCACGAGAAACGCTCCAATTTGTGGCTTCATTCTTCTTCACTGGCTCTAAAACAGCAATTGCGGCGCGAATTGAGGAACTGATCGATTTGGTTGGTTTAAATGGCAAAGCCGATCGAGCTGTTAAGGGTTTTTCCGGTGGCGAACGTCAGCGGCTAGGGATTGCACAGGCGGCAATTAACGATCCAGAGCTAATTATTCTCGATGAGCCAGCTTCCGCCCTCGATCCTCTGGGGCGACGGGATGTGCTCAAGATTCTCGAAAGCTTTCGGGGACGCAGCACGGTGTTTTACTCTACCCATATTCTCGATGATGTCCAACGGGTAAGCGATCGAGTCGTCATCCTCGAACGTGGTAAATTAGTTGCACAAGGATCGATCGAGGAACTACTGGCGATCGACAGTAATAGATTTAATCTCACAGTACGCGGTGATGGTGCGTCAGTGCTGGCTAGATTATCATCCGTGTTGTGGGTTAGAAAGATTGATGTGGACAGAGACACACCCGATTTGGATGATGTTCACACAACTAAACTCAAAATTCATGTCACCGATGCTCACATTGCTGAAGCCGAACTATTGCGACTAGTGCTGAGTGATTCGGAAACTATCATTACTCAGTTTAATCAATCTTCCCATAATCTTGAAGATCTATTCATTAGCCTAGTCGAAACCGGAAATCAGCATGATCGAGCAAAATAGAATTAGCAACTCCGAACTACAGCGCGTTGCTAGTAGCTGGATGCGCGGATTTCACGCTATCTATCACAAGGAAATAGCCTACTGGTTTGGCACCCATCGCTGGATTAATCAATTGATGATCTGGATGTCATTAGCCGTGATTCCACCCCTGACAATCACGCCAGATGGAACTAAAGATCGGGGCGTGGCAATTTTAGCGTTATTTCTGTGGTCGGGGAGTAATATGATGTCGATCGGCACTATTCTACTCGCTCAGAGCACAATTATTGAAGAAAAGCTCACTCAAACTTTATTATGGATCTTTTCCAAGCCACTATCACCTGCGGGGTTTATTCTCGGTAAGTTTGCTGCTTATGCCGTATTGATTGGATCGATCGTTCTAGGTGCGCCAAGTATAGTTGCGTACATCGGATCGATGATCATTGGATTGCCAGCAAAAATATCAGTTTTCAACTATCTGGCAGCAGTCTGGATGCTGTATCTATTGTTGTTATTTAATTTAGCGATCGCAATTTTACTAGGAGTATTATTCAACCGCACCGGAGCCGTAACAGCGCTATCACTCTTAATTTTTTTCAGCAGTTCGAGTCTACAATCTTACCCTTTATTCAAACCGATCGAGCCATACACTGTCTGGGCATTACAGCACAATTGTTATGAAACTATGACTGGTAATTTTCAACCTACCACTTGGTTAGCAATGATTAGCGCGATATGCTCGATCATCTTTTTATTAGTAACTGCGACTTGGTGGATTGATCGATCTGAATTTTAGATAGCAAAATTTTTCGGCATTATTCATTCATCACTATGTGAGCGGCTGTGATTAGAGATTTCATGAAAACTGCATACCCATTTGGGCAAGAAGCCTCGATTGTTTCTAATTTAATTTGATGTACTAAATTCCACCTAATTTTAAGCGGACGTTGATTGCTGCTATCTTCAGACAAGTATGTCGATCTAGCAATTGCCTTCTCTAATATATTTTTTGTTTCGTCTAATTCTTCTAGATTCTCAATTTGCTCGATCTCCACTCCTAAAGTTTTAGAAACAGTCTGAATATCTGCGAGTAACCATGTCTCAAAGTTCTTAATCGCTAAACCACCTGCACTACGATCCTGAATCGATCGATCATTGATATCTAAATGATTATCATGAATTGTTTTCAGTGCCTCTTCTAAATCTTTCTGCCTCTGCAATAAGACGTTATCTGCATCAGCCACAATTAAGATTAGATCTACCTCTGCTGGTTTCCAAAGAATCACTACTTGTCTTAGATATTTGCGATCGAGGATCGAATGTCCAGTACGGAATGTTTTCTTTCCCATCTCTCTAATCGATGGATGTCGATGAACAAAATCACAATCTGGTAAACCACTACTTTTCAGTTTTCTGCGAATGAGAGTATGTAGGGCACCTTCTTGTTCGCGGTCAATAATTTTGCCACCTTCTTCTGGTTTGAGATAGGGCACACTCGATCCTAATTCTGCTTCTCCCTCAGCTATTAACCCGATCCGTATCGGTTGATTCATTCAGGATTACCCCCAAACACATTGGTAAACCAAAGTTCGCCTAAATCTCCATCATAAGCTTCTAATGCTTTCTGAAACCTGACAGAATCTACTGGCAAGTTATGAACTTGGGTTTTACCTTCGCCATCAAGTTC